>CAZUSM010000067.1:0-7583 GCA_964623675.1 uncultured Oscillospiraceae bacterium | reverse complement strand
GAACGCGGTCAGCCTGACCGTGCGCGCGCCGATGCGCTTTTCCCACACGGCCTCGCCGGGCGCGAACATCACGCGGCATTCGCGCGCGTCGTTCGCGGCGAAAAGGCTGATGCGCTCGCCGCCAAGCTCGGCATAAAGCGCCTCGCTGCCCTCGACGGCGTTTGCGTCGCCGCAGGGCGGGTTGATGCGCATTTCGCGCGCGTTTTCATACCACATATACCCCGCGCCGCAGTCGGCGGCGATATAGCCCATGCTCCCGTTTGAAAGCACGTTTTGCCACACGCGCGCGGGCAGAGTGTCCAGCACGGTGAACTCGAATTTGCCGCGTCCTGCCTTGAATTGGGGCACAGCGCCCGCGCGGCGCTTTGCCCCGGCGGGCGGAGTGGGCGGCGCGGGCAGGGGCGCGCGCTTTGTGCCGGGGGTGTACGCCGCGCGGCCTATCACGGCGGAGGCGGCCTCCATGGGCGCGATGTGCACGCCGCCCGGTGCGCCCAAAAGCGGCTCAAGCCCCACCTCGGCGAGCGCCTTCATCACGCGCTTGTGCGTGGGGCGGCGGTATTCGCCCTGCTCGTCCGTCAGCACAACCAGCTCGCACTCCGCCCCACAGCTTTTCAGCAGGCAAAACCGCCGCAGCACCGCCTCGCAGTCCCCCGCGCGGCCGTCACAGCAGATGATGGGATAATCCCCAGAAATGCCGTGCGGCCACAGCTCGCTCTTAGGCCGCGCGGCGGTTACGCGCTCCGGCCAGAGCCGCGTGAGCATGTCCATCGCCGCGCCGACCTCTTCCCCGCTCATGCCGAGGTGGGTGGCAGCGGCCGTGACCATGTTGCCGCGGTCATTTATGCCGGAGACGAGTATCCTCTGCGCGCCCTCACAGGCGTCGGCGCGCGTCGCGCCGACGCACAGGGCAAGCCGCACGGTCTCGGCCACTCCGGCTTTCAAATCAAGCTCCGCCGTCGCCGTCACGTAGGGGCGCGCGAGCGCACCGAGTGCGCCGTTTTCGTCGGCGGAAAACTCCATCGCCGCGTTTGACGCGGCGCACAGCCAAATTTCATTCACCTCGCCCCGGCGCAAGCGGCGCAGTACCAGCGCGCCGTTTTCCGCCTCGGCATACAGCCCCAGCGCCCAAAACGCCGGATGCGCGGCATATTCCCGCATGGGGGCAAGAATCGGCTTGAACGAAAACTTCAATCGCACGTGCATATCGCGCTCGGCGCACAGGGTCACACTGCGCCCCTCGCCGCAGTCGCCGTAGGCCGTGGCCGCGCCCACGGCGAACTCCACGTCCTCGCTCGTCCCCGCCACGCGCGCCGCGTCCTCCTCCAGCTCCCACAGCTCCGGCGCGGCGCAGGGCACAAGGCGGCTCGTCGCCCCCTCGCGCTCCAGCTCAATGCACACCCCGCCCGGCGCGCCGAGGTCGGCCGCGCAGTCATAAACGGCGATGCCGCCATAGCTCGCGCTCGTGTTGAGCGCGTTGTCGGCGTGGACGGAGTACGCCCCGTTTGAAAGAATGCATGCGCGCCGCTCGCCGTCGTGCTCGCCGCCGCGAAGCTGCCAGCGCGCCGCGCGGCGTCTTTCGCCGCGCTCGCAAATCTCCGCCCTGTCCCGGCGCAGTATCACCCCGCCGAGGTCGGCGCGCTCTTGGATAAGCGGCGAAAACGCCGCCATTTCCGGCGCGGACATGAAGCGGCCTTGCACGCTCTGCGCACACGCGGCGTTTGCCGCCGCGATGACACTCATGCCGATGTGGTGCGCCATGTAACAGCGCACGGCCTCGCCGTTTTCGCGCGTGCAGCGCGTGGGCGTGAAATCCAGCGCCTCGATGAAGCCCCAGCGCCCCACCGCGCCCAGTGCCTCCAGGTAGCGGAGGTTTCGTATCCCGCTCTCCGGGTCGACCGCCAGCGCGAGGAACGAGGAATACGGCGATATGACAAGGTCGTCCTCCTGCCCGCGCTTGAGCGCCAGTGCCGGGCAGCCGTGCGCCTTGTAGCGGTAATTCAGCGCATTATCCAGTGAATAAAACGCGCTTTCCGATATGCCCCAGGGCTTGCCCGCCCACACGCGCCGCTTTTGCGCATAGAGGCAAAAGCGCACGCTTTCATAGATGAGGCTGCCCCGATACAGCGGCAAAAACAGCTCCGGCATGAGGTATTCAAACATCGTGCCCGTCCAGCTTGCGAGGCCGCGATAGCCGTCCTTTTGCAGTCGGGCGCGGCTCAAATGCCGCCAGTGGCGCACGGGCACATCGCCCTTGGCCACGGCGATATAGCTCGTCAGCATCGCCTCGCTTGCCATCAGGTCATACCACCCGCCCGCGCCGCGCTCGTGCGCGGTGTCATAGCATATATGAAAAAGACCCCTCGCCCTGTCGTAAAGCGGGGCGAAGCTCATCGGGCGCATGATTTTATCCAGTCTCGCGGCAAGCTCACTCTCGCCATACTCCGCCATGGCCTGACGCGCCGTCAAAAGCCCCGCGTACATGTTGCCGCTGTCGACGGTGGAAATGAACGCCGGGAGAAGCGGCGTGAGCGTGGCGGTGTCATACCAGTTATAAAAATGCCCCAAGTGGCGCGGCATGCGCTCGAGCGTGTCGAGCACGAGGGCGGTGTATTTGGCGCAGTCGGCGCGCGATATCAGCCCCATGTCCGCCGCCGCAGTGTGCGCCGCGAGGGCAAGGCCGATGTTCGTGGGCGAGGTGCGCCGCGCCGCGCCCACGGGCGGCTGCTCTTGAAAATTATCCGGCGGGAGGAAGTTGTCATCGGGCGAGAGCATGTCGGCGAAGTATGCAAAGCCGCGCTTGGCCGCGTTTATGAGATAGTCCCTCTCTCCCTCGCTCAGCTCCGTTCCGCGCCGCGCGGGCAAGGCCAGCGCGAACGCCGCCGCCGGGGACAGCAGCCACAGCAGCCCCGCGGACTTGCCGATCACCGTCGGGCACAGCCACAACAGCGCCGCCCCCAGCGCCATCGGGAACAGCATTGCGCGCACATGCGCGCCCGGCCCCGTCTCGCCGTGAACCTCCGCCGAGGTCTGCCATTCCAGCAGTCCCCTGTGCGTCACCGCCATACGCCACGCCGCCGTCAATATCGCCGTCGCGGCCACCCACGCCTCGTAGGCCAGCAGCCACAGCCGTATGAATGTCCGCACAATCGCACCGCCCACCCCGGTGAGCACGCGGGCATACCGCCGCTCGCGGCGGCCTCGCTCGCGGCGGGATAAGCCCCGCTCGGCAAGCGACAGGAAAAGCCCCGTCAACAGTGCGCATAAGGCCGCCCATGCGGCCACGCGCACGCCCGCCCCCGCCATGAAGAACCCGGCGACAAGCGCCGCGAGAGTCGCGGGCGCGATGAGACTGCGCCGCAGTGAATCGGCCAGCCGCCAGCGGTCAATGTCGCGCAGGCCGGGCGCAAAGATGAAAGAGATGTTCTGCCAATCTCCGCGTATCCAGCGGTGCAGACGCTTGTAATAGGCCAGCGGCCGCACCGGGAAGCGGTCGGACAGCTCCGCGTCGCTCATGTACGCGCCGCGCAGATACGCGCCCTCCGGCGCGTCGTGGCTGAGCACCCGCCCCTTGGGGAAGTGCGAGGTGCACTTCAAAAGTGCGCGCGCGTCGATTATCCCCTTGCCCGCAAAGCCGCCGCAGTCGAACGCGTCCATATAAAGCTCGCCGCAGAGCGTGCCGTAAGGGTCACTGCCGCCGACGCCGGCGAAGATGAGGGCGAAGTCCGTCTCCCCCGCGCTTTCCAGCTCGGTGTCGATGCGCGGGTGGATGAGCGCGTGGCCGGAGACGACGGTTTTCGTGCGCGGGTCAATCACCGCGCGGCACAGCGGGTGCAGCATCGCGCCGATGAGCTCCCCCGCACAGCCGGGATAAAGCCGCGTGTCGGCATCAAGCGTGAGGATATATCGCACGCCCGCGAGCGCGTCCTTTTCCCCGGTGACGCTCAGCGCGCTTTCCTCGTCGCAGAGGAGCTTGGCCAGCTCCATGAGCGCGCCGCGCTTGCGCTCGCGCGCGCTGTAGCGCTCGCCGTCGAATTCGCGCGGGCGGGTGAACAGGAAAAAGCGCCCGCCGTGCTTGCGGTTGAGGCGCGTTATGCCCTCGCGCGCTTGGCGCAAGAGGGCGGCGTCCTCCCCCCGCTCGGCACTCTCCGCCGTGGGCAGGTCGGCCAACAGGGCGAAGTACAGCCCCTCGCCCTCGCCACGGCAGGCATAATAAAGCTCCTCCAAGTGCCGCACGTCGTCCTCGCCGCCCAAAAGCGTCGATATCACGCACACGGTTCGCCCCTCGGCGGGGACGCCGTTTTTCACGTCCATGCGGAACATGCGCCGAGGCTTGACAAGGTGCAAAAGCGCGAAATCCGCCGCGCTTTTGATAAGCTCCGACAGCGGCAAGATAAGCAGCACCGCCGCCAAGGCGCTTTCAAAGCGAAACGCCGCAAAAAGCGCGAGGGATAACGTCGCCAACAGGTTAAACGCAATATAAATCCGCGCCCACGCGGCACTTTTCGGCGGGAAAAGATACACGCCCACGTGCTTGCCCTCGCCCTCGGCGCGCTTGATGAGGCGGCGGGCGAAAACATGCTCCTCGGCGCCCTCGCGCCGGGCGAGCTGCCGCACGCGGTCGAGATACGCCTGCTTCGTCCCCTCGTCCATGCGCGCATAATCGCCCGTCGGGTCGCGGCAAAGCTCGGCGTTCGTCACGTCGCACTCGATTATAAGCTCCTGCGCATCCGTCGCGGCGAAAAGCCGCAAGGTGGTGAATAGCGCCTTCAACCGCGCGGCGTACTCCTCCGTGTCGGCGGCATAGCGCATCTCGCGGCACACCGCCGCCACGCTCTCCACAGCCGCCGCGCGCAACAGCGCGGGCAAAAGATAAAGCTCCGCCCGCCGCAGCACCGTCACCGACTGAAACCCCGCCGCGTACACCTTGAACCGCTCCTCCGTCACTTCGCCCAGGCCGGACAGCAGCAAATTGCGGCACAGCGCCGCGGCATGCGCACCGTCGGCGCAGCGGCGCAGTCCGCGCGCCCGCTCCAGCACGGGCAGTGCCGCGCGGTACTCCCGCTCTATTATATAAAAATTGTCCATTATCCACTCGCAGGCCGCCGGCGGCGCGGTCACGGCGGCGTAGCGGCGCGAAATCTCGCCGTGCGCGCGCTTTAGCTCGTGATACGCCCGCTGCAAGCGCCGCGCCTCGCCCCGCCCGGTGCATTCGCCCCGCGCCGCAAGACAGCGCGCCGCCCCCGCCGCATAGTCGAATAGCCCCTCAAGCCCGATGTATATCGCCGAATCCATACTGTCCATTTTCGGTTTTAACCCCTTAATTTCAAGTGATATATGTCCATTTTTCCCGCCGGAGGAAATATTATGCCATTTGCGTCTCTGACAAGAAAAAACACTTGACAGACTCCCCGCCGGGGTGTATACTCTGCAAAGGTTGAATGCTTGACAGGGGGTGCACCGTGGAAGAGGGCAGATTGATGCAAAGCCTGCTGCTTGATTTTTACGGCGAAACACTCACCGACAAGCAGCGCGAGTGCTATGATTTGCACTATAACGAGGATCTCTCCCTCGCCGAAATCGCCGAGCAGCTGGGCATATCCCGCCAAGGCGTGTGGGACAATATCCGCCGCGCGGAGGCGTCTTTGACCGGCTTGGAAGAGAAAACCGGGCTCATCGCCCGCTTCACCGAGATTCAGCGCGCGCTGACCGACGTGCGCGCCGATTTGGAGTCGATTCGCGACAATTCCACCGGCCAAGTCCGCAGTATCGCCGAGCGCGACATTTCCGCGCTTGCGCGGCTGACACTCGGCGTTTGACAAGGAGCAGCAATGGCGTTTGAAAGCTTGAGCGAAAAACTGAATGCCGCGTTCAAAAAGCTGCGCGGCAAGGGTCGCCTGACGGCGGCGGACGTCAAGGAGGTCATGCGCGAGGTGCGCCTGGCTCTGCTTGAGGCCGACGTGAGCTACAAGGCGGTCAAGGACTTCACCAAAACCGTCACCGAGCGCGCCACGGGCGCGGACGTGCTGGAGGCCTTGTCCCCGGCGCAGATGGTGATAAAGATAGTCAATGAAGAGCTGTGCGCCCTCATGGGCGGCGAAACCCAAAAGCTCAACATCAGCTCCAAGTCCCCCTCGGTCGTGATGCTGGTGGGTCTTCAGGGCGCGGGCAAAACCACCAACGGCGCCAAGCTCGCCGCGTACATGCGCAAGCAGGGCAAGCGCCCCTTGCTCGCCGCGTGTGACATTTATCGCCCCGCCGCGATAAAGCAGCTGGAAACCGTCGGCGCTCAGCTTGATATCCCCGTTTTCCAAATGGGTCAGACCGACCCCATCGACATCGCCCGCGCGGCGGTGGAGCACGCGAAAAAGCACGGCAACGACCTCGTGTTCCTTGACACCGCCGGTCGTCTGCATATAGACGAGGCTCTCATGCAAGAGCTTCAAAACATCCGCGATGCGGTCCAGCCTGCCGAGATCCTCTTGGTCGTCGACGCCATGACCGGTCAGGACGCGGTCAACGCCGCCTCGGCCTTTGACGAGGCGCTGGGCGTCACCGGCGTCATGCTCACCAAGCTCGACGGCGATGCGCGCGGCGGCGCGGCGTTGTCCATCCGCGCGGCCACCGGCAAGCCCATCAAGTTCATCGGCGTCGGCGAAAAGCTCGACATGATTGAGCCTTTCCACCCCGACCGCATGGCCTCGCGCATTCTCGGCATGGGCGACATGCTCACGCTCATCGAAAAGGCCGAGCAGAGCTTTGACGAGAAAAAGGCGCTGGAGGCGGCGGAAAAGCTGCGCGCCAACCGCTTCACCCTCGCCGATTATCTCGACCAAATGGGTCAGCTCAAAAGCATGGGCGACCTCGGCGAGCTTGCCGGGATGATTCCCGGCCTCGACGCCAAGGCGCTCAAGGGCGCGAAGGTGGACGAAAAGTCCATGGCGCGCCAAGAGGCCATCATCCTTTCCATGACCCCGGCCGAGCGCGACAATCCCTCCGTGCTCAACTCCTCCCGCAAAAAGCGCATTGCCGCGGGTTCGGGCACGTCGGTGGTGGATGTCAACCGCCTTTTGAAGCAGTTTGACGCCATGCAGCAGATGATGAAGCAGTTTTCCGGCAAGAACATGAAAAAGCTTCAGAAAAAGCTGGGCAAGATGCCCGGTGGCATGGGCGGCTTCGGCGGCTTCGGCGGTTTCCCCGGCTTCTGAGGCACAGCACTCCCCTTTCCCGTTTACAACACGCGCCACGCGTTTTGTAATATAAACAATCAACATGGAGGTGAATATACACATGGTTAAGATTAGACTTCGCAGAATGGGCGCAAAGAAGGCTCCGTTCTATCGCATCGTCGTCGCTGATTCCCGTTGCCCGCGTGACGGTCGTTTCATCGAGGAGATCGGCACTTACGATCCCGCCGCCGAGACCAACAAGATCACCGTCGATATGGAGCGCGCAAAGTACTGGATCGCAAACGGCGCACAGCCTACCGATACCGTCCGCGGCCTGCTGAAAAAGGTCGAGGCCTGATAAGGAGCATCAACCGGCATGAAAGAACTTTTGACCTACATTGTGCAGAGCCTTGTGGA
>CAZUSM010000066.1:0-8068 GCA_964623675.1 uncultured Oscillospiraceae bacterium | reverse complement strand
GTAGCTTTTCATGCCGAGGGTTTGGTCATAGCTTTTGAGAAAGCCGTCATAGACCGTGTTGGACACGGTTTGAATCGGCGTGTCAAACTGCCGCCAATAGGCGTTGTTGAGGGATAAATCGGCGCGGACGCGCTCATCGAGCGAGTGGTAAACCCGCTCCCACGCAGAATAATCGGCGGAGTGGAGGGCGTTGCCGAGGTGGGTGTAGGCCAAGAGTGCGGCGGAATAGCGGAAGTCGGGGTCATCGGTGCGCATGCTCGCGAGCACGGCGACGAAGTTCGCCTCCTGCTCCTTGGCCACGCCGCGCTGATGGGAAAGCTCGTGCGCGACGGTCGAGGCAAAGAGCGCGGGCGGGAAATCGGTGTTGACGTTGGCCTCGCCCGTGAACGGGAAAAAGAAGCCCGTGAAGTCAATATAGCTCAGTGCGCGCGACAGCACCACGCCCTTGGCCGCGACGCGAGGCCCGGCGAGGCAGGGGTATTCCACCTCAGTCGCGTCAAAAAGCGTGTCCGACCGGGCGAGAAGCGCCTCGCGATCGCAGGTATACAGCCCGGATGCGTTGCGCGGCACGGCGTCGGCAAGGTCGTTCGCCGCGTCCGCAAAATAGAGTGTGACGGTTTCGAGCTGTTCGGTCGAAATGGGGTCGGCGCGCAGTCCGCTTTGCGCGAGGAAGTCGTCGCCGTAATAATACGTGCCCCAAAGGAGCGAATACCCGGCGTACACCGCGCACACGGCGGCGGCAAGCTGCACGAAAAGCCGGTACGCCCCGCGCCCGCTGCCCCGCCCGCGCAACAGCCGCCCAAGCGACAGCGCAATGCGCGCAAGCGCCGCCCCCACGGCCAAGACGATGAGCAGCTCAGCCACTGAAAAGGGAACGCGCGCCGTCAGTCGCGCAAGGAACGCGTGGAGCGGCCGGATAACGCCGCACGAAATGCGCGCCATCAGCGCGCCGTCGCCGCGCAGTGCAAGGTGCAACGCGATAAACGCAAGCGAGGCCAGCAAAACTCCATGCCCCGCTGGGCACAAGCGAAACCAAGCCCCAAGCCGGCTATGTTTGTCGGTTTTAGTAGTAGTCTTCATGAGTATATGATACTACAAGCGCGCGAATGTTGCAAGGGTGGGGGTGCATGTTATAGGTTAGTCAATGATGTGTTACGCAAATGGGATATTAAAAGAACATGTTTAGGCGATTTGCAGTTGAGAGGTCATGTGACTGTTTCTGCCGAGTCACCATTTGCCCCCTCACGCAGACACAACAACGGCGTTTTGTTTTATTTGGTTGATCACTGCCATGATGGCGATTTGCGTTTTCTTGTCAAAGAGGCGAGTGAAGCTAAGGGGCTTATCAAACGGGGGCTTTGTGAGCATGGTGACGCTTTCCATGTAACCGTTTTGCTCAATGTGATTGATGATTTTATGCAGGAAGGCAATCTGCTTTTGATTGAGCGACTGGTCATTGATAAACTGCGAAAACGCCGCCATTGCCGCATCATGATCCAGCTTGGCGATTTTGCGGATCAGCAAACCAAACGGAGTATCGCCGAACTCGCGCGAATAATCCTCTTTGCTGCCAAGCTCACCGGTCAGCACCCGCTCCAGCTCCTGATAATCATCGGGGGCAAGGGGGATATTGTGCGTCAGCTTTAAAATTGCCAGCGCGTCGCCGTTTTCGTTCACATAGCGATTCACCTTGGCGCGGTAGTCCTCAAAGTCGTATGCCGCATCCAAGTGGACGCCCTCTTGCCGGTCGATGACGGGGTCGGTCAGATGCGTGATTATCGGCTTCTTGCCGGGCGTCAGCTCCGCGATGAACTTGATCAGATCACGCAGCTCTTTGCGCACCATTTCAAACAGCATAACGTCATTCGCGTCCCAAAACTCATCCGTGTTGACGTCCTTGATGATCGGCAGCTTCGCTTTGACTTGCGGTATGCTCACCTTGCGCTCAAGCAACGTGCCGATATCGCGCAATTGCTTTTGCGCGTGGACGAAGGCGGGCATCTGCTCCATGAATGCAATCATAAGCCCGTACATGAAATTATCAAAGCGCTTGGCATATTCATCGTTGTCATCCGTCCGGACGATGGGCGCAATCTGCTGAATCAGCTCGTTTTTGTCGCCCTCGCTGATGAAGTCGAACGCGCCGGGCTTTTTGTATTTTTCAACGCTCTGCATGCGCAAGCGCACCGCAATCAACTCGGTGTTCAGCGCCTGCACCTGCGCAAGGCACTCGCCAACCAGCTCCGAGCGCCACGCCTGAAAGTAGTCACTCGCGTATGCGCTCTCTTGCAGCATGACGGCCAGCCTGACTATCTTGCCGAAAATATTTTCGGTCAGCGACTTGGTCTCTTTGGCCTCAAAGCCTTCTTTGTGCGTGCGGAAGTATTCAAAATTGCCGCAATAGTCGAAAATGAGAAAGCGCTTTTTGTCCGTGTATTCCCCGTCAATCTGGTCGGTAAAGGTGAGCCCCTTGCACAGGCGCGTGCCGCGCCCAATCATCTGCCAAAACTTCGCTTTTGAGCGCACTTTCTTGAAAAAGACGAGATTGACACACTGCGGCACGTCGATGCCCGTGTCCATCATGTCAACGGACACGGCGATAATCGGCTCTTTGTCGGGGCTTTTGAAATCGTCTATAATCGTTTGCGCGTATGAATCATCGCAAATCACGCGTTGGGCAAATGTGCCCTTATATTGGGGATACAGCTTGTTAAACCGCTCCAAGATAAACTCCGCATGGCGCTTATTTTGCGCAAAGATGATGGTCTTGCCCAGCCTGTCACCCCCGGCCACGCGTATGCCGCGCTCCATCAAATCCTGAAGCACCGTGTCCACGGTCGTTTCATTGAACACAAACTTGTTCAACTGCGCAGACGGGATAAAATCGGGCATAAGCCCATCTTCGATGAAGTCATCCTCGAAACGCTCTTTGTCCTCATCGGACAGGTCGTCATAAGTGATGCCGTCCTCCAAAAACTTGGTTTTAACCTCGTAATTATAATACGGGACAAGCACGTGGTCTTGATACACCGCCGTCTCATAGTCGTATGCATAAGTGGGCACGCCGTGCTCCATTTCAAAGAAATCGTAAGTGTTGCGATCCACATCCGTTTTCGGAGTCGCGGTCAGGCCGACCATAATTGCATCAAAGTAATCGAATATTGCGCGGTATTTCTTGAAAATACTGCGGTGGCTTTCGTCAATGATGATGAGGTCAAAGTGCGCCGGGGTGAACATGCGACGGCCGTCCTTCGTCTTTATGTCATCAATGGCGTTGAGCATGGTGGGGTATGTCGAGAAAACGATTCTGGCGTTGCGGTCGTCTTTGTTGGAGCAAAGATTGCACAACGACATATCGGGCAGATAATTCCTGAAATCGTCCTTCGCCTGCTTCACCAAGGCTGTTCGGTCTGCCAAGAACAAAACGTTGGTGACATGCTTGCCGCGGCTCAGCACATCCGTCAAGCTGGACGCCGTCCGGGTTTTGCCCGTGCCGGTGGCCATGACCAGCAGATGCTTTCTGAATCCCGCCCCAATCTGCTCGCACACGGCGCGAATGGCCTCTTTTTGATAATATCGGTCGGTGATTCTGTCATCAATCGGAATGGACATGAGATCCATGTGCTCAGCCCGGCGATTCATCAGCTTTTGCAAATCATCCTTGCTGAATATGCCGCTGACCCTGCGTTGTGGGCCGGTCGAATCATCCCAAAAGTAAGTTTCAAAACCGTTCGTCGTGAACATCATGGGACGGCGGCCGAATTTGCGCTCCAAGCAATCGGCGTACAAAACAGCCTGCTTGCGCCCGATGTTTGGGTCTTTGCCGGTGCGCTTGGCCTCCACCACCGCCAGCGGCAAGCCGTCCTTGCCGAACAGAACGTAATCAACATATCCCATCTGCCCGACAACTCCCGCCATGCCTTCGACGGGGTACTCTTCTTGAACATCCGCATCCGCGCCGGTGAATTGCCAGCCCATCTGCTTCATGTCCACATCAATGTATATTTTGCGCGTTTTGAACTCAGAAAGATCCTCCGCGACGAAGGTGCGGCTGTTTTGGTTTTGCTCCTTTGCCGCCGTGATGTGCGAGGACATTTGCTCAATCTGTCGGCGCAGTGCCTCAATCTCGGCGTCCTTTTCGCCCAGCAGGCTTTCCTGCTCTTTGATTTTCTTTGTGTCGACAATAACCTTTTCCTTGGGTATCAGCGCTTCATCAAACTTCCGCTCTTCATAATCAGCGCCGTAACAATAGTCCACCCACTGGACAAACTCAAACAGCCCCCGAAGCGACGCGAGTGCGTCGCCGGGCTGAACACTGCGCTCGGTGTGGACGGCCAAGTTGCCCAGTTTGATGATGAACGGCAGCTTGCCCCATGTCTTCTCGTCCACCGCAAAGCGGAAGGTCGGCTCGTGAATCAAGGCTTGCAGATTGTCCTTGTACGGTCTCTGCATAGTGTTGTCGGCAGAATAAACCCATTTCACCGCCAACTCCAGTGCTTTTCGGCTGCCGACGGCGCACATCGCAGGCGCGGAAACAAACACCTTCTCCGCTTCAATCGCCGCTGAAGCAAACAAGGCATACTCCTTTTTCTCTTTTAAGAACGCGAAGTTAGACATGTCTCCACTCCTGTCTGTGTGAATCCGCCAATAGACACCGGTATTGGCAATTCAACAAGCTGTAATATTCGGAAATGAGCTGTTTTTTCATGTTGGTACACCTCTGAAATAATGATGTATACCAACATCCTGCACCGGCTCAATCAGCCAAAATACTGTTGCATAAGAGATTTTTTCAAAGTCTCCAACTCTTGCAGTCCCTGCTGAACTGCCAATTTTGATTTGTCGACTTGTTTGACGAAAGCGGCGAACTGCTCCTGCAATTCGATGGGCGGTACAATGATGGTTCGCTTCTGGAATGCTTTGAAATCGATATTGTCTGCTGTCACGCCGCGAACTCCTGAAAGTACATCATTCTCAATGGCCTTAAAATAGTGCATCAGAAATGCTGTCTTTATCGCCTCATTGGGTACGAATGCCTTCATATCTTGGTTGATTGTAACCTGCACACTGTTAATGGCGACAGGTAATGTATGTTTCAAAATTCCACTCCGTATCACCATTAGCACCGAATTCGCAGGTACTATATTCGTTGTACTGTGAGCGATTGCTTCCTCGGTGATATGATCGATGCTATCACTGATCACCGAAGATTTCATATCTTTCGGTGATACCCAAGGTATGGATCCTATGAAGTATTCAGGATGACTTTTAGAAGGAGTCCCTCCACCCAAAATTGCGTGGCATACGTCACTAATTAAAGCTTTCTGCCATCCTTTATCGTTGCTCAACGGATCACCGAACAGTTCGATAAATCGGGATTTGACGAGATTATCAAGGTTAATAAGCTGTTTCTTTCGGAGGTTAATTAGGGTATACACTTTATCCAGAATGTCGGCAATCTTTTTTTGTTCTGTGATCGGCAAAACAGGAACAAACACTCTTTTGACCATGTTAGTGTTTAGATTATTTACCACACCGCCAACAGCCATGCTCTTGAACTTCTGATATGTAACAGGAGATGCAAGAAAATAATAAAGGAAACGCTTATCAAAAAGACCGTCATTATCATGTATTACAAGCCATCCATCATGAATACAGCCATCTATATTCAATATATATGGCCTACCGAAACTCATGGAGTTTGAGAGAAGGAAATCTCCTTTCTGAACATATCTAGATTTTTTCACTCCTTCAGGGATGATTTTCTCCTTTGTACGAGTGATGTACATAGATTCTGTTGTATCGCCTATTTTAATCCAGTTAATTCCGCTGGGGTCGTCAGTAATGTACTTATCAATTGGTCTGGGAGACCCCCCCCTTTCAATAAGGCACAATTCACCCAAAGGTCGCATTTTCCATTTGCTCATACTTGCGCCCCCCTTACAAACCAAGTAGGGTGTTGAGTTCTTCCATACTCTCAGAAATCTTCATCTGCAATTCATACAGATTAACCATGATTTCGCTCGTCGGCGGGTACTCAACCTCCACATACTCGGTCTTTTTGTACTTATTGATGGAAAGGTCGTACCCGTTGTCCACAATCTCTTGCTTGGGGACGAAAAAGCTCTGCTCGGTGCGTTCGCGCTCGGCTTCCTGCTCTGGGTGATGGAAGCGGTGAATGATATCGGGAATGTCATTGTCGGCGATTTCGCTGCGCTTGTCATCAAGGCTGAAGCCGTCGGCCTTCATGTCGTAAAACCAAACCTTGTCCGTGCCGCCCGCGCCGGTTTTCGTGAACACCAGCACTGCGGTGGAAACACCCGCGTAGGGCTTGAACACGCCGGACGGCATGGAAATCACGGCGCGAAGCTGGTGGTTTTCCACAAGTTCCTTGCGGATGGCTTTGTGCGCCGTGGACGAGCCGAACAACACGCCGTCCGGGACGATGCAAGCGCACTGCCCGCCCTTTTTCAGCATGCGCAGGAACAGGGCGAGGAACAGCAGTTCCGTTTTCTTGGTGTTGGTGACGGCTTTGAGATTGTCGTGAATGCTTTCCGCGTCAATTGTCCCTTTGAAGGGCGGATTGGCCAAGCACATGGTGAAGCGCTCTGTGATTTGGTTTTGCTTGGACACGCTGTCTTTGTAATCAATCTCCGGGTTGCTGATTGAGTGCAGCATGAGGTTCATCGCGGATATGCGCAGCATGGTGAAGTCGGTGTCAAAACCGGTGAAAGCAGGGCCGGCAAAGTGCTCCCATTGTTCGGTGGTCATTTCATCCTCGAAATTGCGCCGGATATACTCCGACGCGGAAACCAAGAAGCCCGCCGTGCCGCATGCGGGGTCGCAAATGGTGTCGTCGGGAGTCGGCTGCAACAGCTCGACCATCATCTCGCGGATATGCTTGGGCGTGCGGAACTGTCCGTTGCGCCCGGCCGTTGCCAGCTTGCCCAGCATGTATTCATACAAATCGCCCTGCATGTCCAGCTCTGCGATATCGTGATCATATAGGTCGTCCAGCCCGGTGATTACTTTTTGGAGAAGCTGGGGCGTGGGGATGAGGAACATCGCGTTGCTCATATAGCGGGCGAAGGCAGTGGTGCTTTCGTCGGCCTTGCCGGGCTCGTCCTCTATCTCTATCAGTTCGCCGTTGTCGCTGAAATCGGGCAACCTGCCGTATTTCATGCTCTTGACCGCCGGGAATACGCGCTGGGACATGACGTCGAAAATGCGGCGCGGGTCATCGTTTTTGAATTTGCTCCAGCGCATTGATTGCCCCGCCGCCGACTGTGGAAAGATTTTCGGCATCTTTTCGCCGGTCATGTTTTCAAACTCCTCGTTCTCCAGCTCCTTTTCGTCGAGCGAGCGGATGAACATGAGGTATGTGAGCTGTTCGATGACGGTCAGCGGGTTGGATATGCCGCCCGCGAAAATATCCAGCCAAATCTTGTCCACTTTGTTCTTGATCGCGCCTGTTATCATGTCATGCCTCCGTCTTTTTCTCAATCATTGCAACGCCCGTTCCGCATACTCCATGCGGGCGAACCCGAAGTTTAATCTGTAAGCCCCATCTTGCAAAAGCACCGTTTCACCCGCGCCCTGCGTAAACCATCCTTATTTTCTATTATAGCGCAACTTTACCTCTTTCACAAGTTTTAACTGCCGTTTTTCGACAACAAAGGGAATGTTTTTGCACCGGGTCACCGTAGTATGGGCGCGGCAGAGATCTGTTAACAAGCGAGGAAAAAACTCGCCCATTTTCAACAAAAAAGAAAAGGACAGATGAAATCAACCTGTCAAATCAGCATCAACAGCGCTCTCGTATGCGAAGCGTCAGCTTGCCTCAGCTATAATCCGAGCCGGGCATTCCGCCCGGCTCATTTTACATCTTCTAGATCAGCAAAAAACCGAATCATAGCCCAACGAAGTGGGTTCAAGACGGAAAGGAAAAACAGCACTGTCGGTCAATCGGACGCCGCTTGCGGCGGCTGATGACCTTACAGTGCTGTTTTGACGTGTGTTTGCACACTCTGTTCGATACAAGATACCCGGTTATAACGGTAGGTTCAAA
>CAZUSM010000065.1:4040-8100 GCA_964623675.1 uncultured Oscillospiraceae bacterium | reverse complement strand
ATATGGCAAATCTGTTTGTCGAGCGTTACGACGTTGAAATCATCAGCGTTTACAAAATGCCCGGCAGTCCGGCCTATCCGCTGGATGAGCGCGTGCGCGTGCGCTATCTTTTGCGCGACACGCCCAACCGCGCCGAGTGGAAAGCTGCCGCGCGCGGGCTGCGCCCGCTCGCTTTTGCCAAGGAAAGCGCGCGAGCCGTCAAGATCCTCGCGGGCAAAAAGCTCGCCGTCATCGAGGCCATCAAGGCCATCAAGTCCGGCGTCGTCATCACCACGCGCCATGAGGACAATGTCCTGCTCTCCCGCTTCGGCCGCCCCGGCGTGCTCAAAATCGCCCAGCTCCACCATGACCACAACTTTGAAGCCAAATACGTCAATTCTTTCAAGAATAATTACCGCAACATCGACTATTTCACCCTCCTCACGCCCGGCCTTGCCGACGAGGTGGGCGAGATGATGCGCCAAACGGCCACCAAAACCGTTTTCATTCCCAATTTTATCGACAGTTACCCCGAAAAGCCCTACTTTGCCGCGCGGGAGAAAACCGTTCTCGCCGCCGGGCGGCTTAACTACGTTAAGCGTTTTGATAAACTCATCAAAACATTCGCCCTTGTGCACGAAAAGCAGCCGGAATGGCGCTTGAAAATCATCGGCGAGGGCGAGGAGCGCGCCGCGCTGGAGCGCCTCATTCGCGAGCTTGGTGCGCAGGACTATGTCACGCTCACCGGCGTCATGGACGCCGAGCAAATCGAGCGCGAAATGTGCCGCGCCGGGATTTACGCCATGACGAGCGCGAGCGAGGGCTTCTCCTTCGTCGTGCTGGAGGCACAAAGCTGTTATCTGCCGACGGTCGCCTTTGATGTGCGCGTCGGGCCGCCGTTTCTTATCACGGACGGCGTGAACGGTTGCCTCGTCCCGGATGGGGATGACGCCGCCTTTGCCGCAAAGCTTCTTGAACTCATGGCCGATGACGCCAAGCGCCAAGCCCTCGGCGACGCAGCGCGCGTCCGCTCGCTCGATTTCTCTCGCGAGCGCATTGCCAAGCTGTGGTTTGACATTTTGGGAGACTGATTTATGCCTCAAGACAAGACTTTTTTCAATAAAATCAAATCAAACTGGCTGTTTCTGCTCATCGCGGCGCAGCCTGTGCTTGACGTGCTCGCTTATTGGACGAACAACACCCAGTCAAGCTGGGCGGGATATATCCGCCTTGTCATCATGGCGGTTTTGCCGCTGGTGATGCTCTTCAAGCTCGAAAAGAAAAAGCATTTTCTCCTCTCCATGGTGATTATCGGCGCTTTCTGCGCCCTGCATTTTCTCAACTGCCTCCGCCTTGGGTACATTGACATGTTCCGCGACGTGTCGTATATGGCGCGCGTGGCGCAGATGCCGGTTTTGGCCGTGTGTTTTGTTTACGCCGTGCGCGATGAGCGCATGAAGCGTCAGGCGGTCAACGGCCTTGTCACGGCGTCGGCGCTGGTGCTGCTTGCGCTCGTGCTCGCCGTCGTCACCGGCACGGAGAACGTCACCTACGGCCAGGGTCTCGGCGTCAGCGGCTGGGTCATTGACAATAACCGCTGCGCCAACAGCATCATTCTCGTCTCGCTTTCTTGCTTTGCCATGTTTTATGCCGTGAAAAGCGAGAAAAAGATTGTCAACGTGCTTGTGCCCGTGGCGGTGTGCGCGGTGTTCATCTCCAACGGCACAAAGGCTTGCTATTTCGGCCTTTTCGCCATCATGCTGGGCTTTGCCGCGTTCCTCGCGCTCGACGCCCTTGTCAACAAAACCAAGCTCAACGCGCTGCTTTTGGCCGTGCTCGTCGCACTTTCGGTCACGGCGGTCGTCATTTATCCTTACACCCCACGCGCCAAGGTCGAGGCCATGCAGAACAGCGCCAACGCCTTCAAGGATCAAGACGAGCTTGTCCGCCTGCTCAACGAAAAGGGCTATGACCCCGCCGCCATGACCACCGAGGAAAAGCTCGCAGACCCCGTCGTGCGCGAGATTTTCGAGACTTATTACAACAAGCTCATGTGGCACGTCATCCCCGAAATGTTTGACCGCTTCGGCATGGAGCGCGTCCTGCGCGAGTATGACATGACCACCTCTGCCGCCACGCTCATCGACGTGCGCCTCATGAAGCGCACCTACGCCAAAATGATTTGGGATGATTCGGATTTTCTCACCCACCTCGTCGGCTTTGAGGTGTCCGAAATCGCCGACCCCGCCTATGACCCCGAAAACGACTGGCCTGCACTGTTTTATTATTACGGCTATCTCGGCTTCGGCTTGTATGCGGCGTTCATTTTGCTTTTCGTGTGGAAGCTGGTGAAAAAGGTTGCCGCCGACTTCAAGGGCAGCTTGAACTTGCTCAATTTCACGCTTTTGCTGTGCTTTGCGCTTGAAATGGGGCTGGCGGAGTTCTCCGGCGCGCTCTTGCGCCGGCCGAATGTGTCGGTTTACTGCTCGGTGGTGTTGGCGCTGATTTATTATCGCTGTGTGCGCGAGACCGCGCCCGGCGCGGAGGGTGAGCGTCTATGAAGCTGAGTGTCATTGTCCCGGTTTACAAGGCCGAGGCGTATCTGCGCGAGTGCGTGGATTCCATTCTCAATCAAACCGAAAAGGACTTGGAGATAATCCTCGTCAACGACGGCTCGCCCGACCGCTCCGGTGAAATCTGCGCGGAGTACGCCGCGCGTTACCCTAGCCAAATCTCCGGCATCACGCTCGACAACGGCGGCCAAGGCCGCGCCCGCAACTTCGGCATCGACGCCGCGCGCGGGGATTACCTCGCCTTCATCGACAGCGACGATTATATTGAGCCGGATATGTTCTCCCTCATGCTCGCCGCCATTGAGCGCGAGGGCGCGGACATCGCCGTGTGCGACATGGAAAAGCGCTATGACGACGGCCGCCGGCAGTACGTCAAGGCCGCCCTGCAAGATGACCCCATGGCCGCCGTCGGCTCTGCCAGCAACAAGGTTTTCAAGCGCACCCTCGTGGGGGACATTCGTTTCCCCGTCGGGCTGTGGTATGAGGATTTTTCGTTCTCCGCCAAGCTCGCCATGCTGTCGGAAAAGACCGTTTTCGTCGAAAAGCCCCTGTATATCTATCGTTGCGGCCAAGAGTCCACCATGAACAACAACAACGCCCGCAAAAACCTCGACATGATTGCCATCATGCGCGACATTCGCGCCTTTGCCGACGCGGGCGGCTATCGCGACAGCTTTGATTTTCTGCTCATCAACCACGTCCTGCTCGAATCCGTCAAGCGCGTGGCGCAGCAAAATTCCCCCGACAAAAAAGAAATCCTCGCCGCCCTGCGCGGCTATGTGCGAGAGAATATCCCCAAGCTCTCCGCTTGCCCCGCGTTCCGCCGCGAATCCCGCAACCGCCGCATCATCATGTGGCTCAATTACCACGGCCTCGAAGCCGCGTCCCTCATGATTTTGAAGCTCAACGGGAGTATTTGACAATATTCTGCTTGCAATTTGTCCTGTAAGTGGTATAATATCTCACCACAGAGCAATAATCGCCGCTCGGTTCGGCGATGGACAAAACATAATATGGAATCCTCAGAGCCACGTGGCTCTCGCCATATTTCACTGAAAAGTGAAATATGATATGGCTTTTTTGGGATTGCAAGGGCAACAGCAGGGGAGTATTTGCTCAACCCCGGCAATAGGTGTAAGCCCAGCACCCCCAACGGCGAGGCATGCCCTCTCCGTCACGGCTTGCGCCGTGCCACCTCTCCCGGAGGGAGAGGCAAGAGGCGGGCGGAGCGACCCACCCACATGGTATTACCTCCGCATTTCCCGGAGTTAATATAATCTTTGAAGAAAGGAGAAAACAAAAAATGAAAGGAAAGAAATTGATATTTGCATTTGTTCTGACTCTGATAGTATGTCTCATGCTCGTCCCTGTCAGTGCTTATGCAGATACTAGCGACGAAACCGTGAATGAAATCACGGTTGGCGAAGAGCCGAAGCAAGAAGAGCCGAAGCAGGAAGAGCCGAAGCAGGAAGAGCCGAAGCAGGAAGAGCCGAAGCAGGAAGAGCCGA
>CAZUSM010000065.1:0-3940 GCA_964623675.1 uncultured Oscillospiraceae bacterium | reverse complement strand
GAAGAGCCGAAGCAGGAAGAGCCGAAGCAAGAGGAACCGAAGCAAGAGGAACCGGAGCAGGAAGAGCCGGAGCAAACTCCCACCGAAATCCTCCAGCCCACTGACAACGGCGGCTATCAGGTTGAGTTTACCTTTAATGACAAGACTGTCATTAAAAACGGCCTGAAAGGCGGCGAGCAGTTTGACTTGAACGAGATTCTTACTGCGCTTGGTTTCACTACCGGCGCAACGCAGGCCAGTGGCGATGCCGATGACCTGTTCAGCGTGGCCGACGGTGAAAATGGTCTTGTTGTTGTTTCCCACAAGGCTTTTGACAGCAATCAAAAACTTGTTGTTGTTATTGAAGGCGTGGAGTACACCATCAAGGTGACCGACGACGGTGCAGTTGTCGACGTCGACAACAAAGCCGATTTGGAATCTAAGGCCAATGCTGCCGGTAACGGTCAGGTCATTCATCTGACCGAGGATCTTGACCTGGATAAGGTGACCGTAGGCATAAAGTACATCACTCTCAGCTCCGATAAGGAAATCATTATTGACCTTGGTGGTCATACCATTTACCGTGAAAATCAAAAAACTGCTTTCTATGTTACCGGTGATGGTACATACACGATTAGAAACGGCAAAATACATGGCAGATTTGACATGATCGGAAATGGTAAGGTTATTCTTGGAAGTGACCTTGTCGTTGAAGGTAAAGCTATTCTTGAAAAATCGGTTACTCTCGAAATTTATGGCAAGATGGATGCCAGTAACTACCCCGCTGATGATGATGGGACAACATATCCTACGATAGCCACGAACGGCAGTAGTGGCGGTGGATGCTCTATCGTGATACACGAGGGAGCGGAAGTTGTCAATCAAAAGGAGGTTGCTATTTATCTCCCCAAGGGTTCGCTGACTGTCAAAGGTGGTACTATCTCCGGTACAACCGCCATATACATGAAAGCCGGTAACCTTGAGATTGATGGCGGCACGATTATAGCAAACGGTCCCAAGACCGCGTATCAGTACAATGGTAATGGTTGCAAATCGACCGGCGACGCAATTTTCGTCGAGTACTGCGAAGGCTATAGCACAATTGATAACGTCAGACTCAGCAACGGCAACATCAGCAGCGAGAACGGCAAGACCCTCGTTGTCTACAAGGATGAGACCCATGGTAGCAGTCAGGAAATTGGTGACGAAGTTGTCGTTAACGGCGGTGTCTACTCTGACGATTCCACCAAGGACTTCATCAACAAGAACGAGGTCATCATCGGCACTTCCGGCGACAAGTATCTTGTCGGCTTGGATGTTGTGTATGCTCTCATGGACGGCGAGACTATCGAGCTGACCAATTATCCCGAAGAATTCGACAATGTCACTCTGCCTGTTGAATTCCCCGCAGGTGCAACCGTCATCAACAAGACCGGCAGAGACATTATCCTTCTCGGCACTCCCCTTAAGAACGGCGAGAGTATGACCATTGTTGCTCCCGCTGCCACCACCGGCGAAGTGCTTTCCGCAAAGTACTATGTCGTTGACGGCAAGGGTCAGGAGTGGACGAAGGGCAGCGCAGACGGGCTGAAGTTCGAGCTGAACTCCGACAAGGTTGTCAAGGTTCTCATTGACGGCGTTGAGGTTGAGTTCACGGTCGAAAACGGCGAAATCGTCATCGCGGCCGAGGTTCTTGAGGCTCTCGAAGCGGGCGAGCACGAAATCGAGTTCGTCTTTGACGACGGCAGCTGCAAGACCGAGTTCATCATCAAGTAATTTTCCCCAAGCATACACGGCGTTTCCCCATGAGGGGAAAGCCAAGCGAAATAAATGACAATTCCGCGCGTCTCAGCGCGGATGGCGACAATCGGCAGCTTTTTGCCGTGGCGACAAACCCCGATGACTGCAAACGCAGCCACCGGGGTTTCACTATTTGCGCAAAGCTTATTTGCCCTTTATTATGTTGTTCGCTTTCATCACCAAGTGCAGGGCGAGGCGCAGTCTGTGCCGAATGAAAAAGTGCAGCAGCTTGTATTTCTTGCTCATGCCGCGGACATAGCGGTTTTGTTCATAATTCGGGAATTTTGAGACAAAGTCGGCGTATAGCTTATCCTGCACGTCGCTTTTCATGTCGGCGAGGTTGACGCGGGTGCAGGCGGCGATGACCTGATTATAAAATGCCGCGTATTCAAGCTGTTCAAAATATTCCTCGTACAGCCCCTCTTGGCGGAACGCGTCCAGCATCGCGTCCACCGCCGGGATTATTTCGAGGTTGCGGGCTGTGTTTTTGTTGTTGGTTATCGACCCCGCGCGCTGGAGATAGTTGTGCCACGGGCGGTGCACCGACAGCATTTTTTTCGCCTTGATGTAAAGATGCGGGGTGACGTACATGTCCTCATACCACACGCGGCCGGGGTAGTATATGCCGTTTTCGGTGAAAAGCGAGCGACGATAAATCTTGTTCCATGCCGACGGCATTTCAAAAAGCAGCTCCGGGAAGCTGTCCAGCGTGAACTCGCCCTCGATTGAGCAGCCGTGAATATATTTGAGCAGCCGCCCGTCCTCGTTGACGGAGCGAATGTCGAAAAAGCACATATCAAAGTCCTGCGACAGGGTTTCCATCATCTCCGGCAGGGCGTTTTCCGCGAGATAATCATCGCTGTCGAGAAAGAGGATGAACTCGCCGCGCGCGTTGTCGATGCCGATGTCGCGCGCCGTGCCGAGGCCGCCGTTTTCCGTGGTGATGACGCGCACAAGGCCGGGATAGCGCGCGGCATACTCCGCGCAAATCTCGCCCGAGCTGTCCGTCGACCCGTCATTCACCAGCACGATTTCATACCCGCCCAGTTCCGGATAGAGCACCGAGTCCACGCACTTGCGCAGATATCCCTCCACGTTGTAAACCGGTATCATTACTGTCAGCTTCGGCATCTTATGACCTCCACGGCGGAAATTTTACAGATAGTTTACCACATACGCCGCGCCGTTTCAAGATTCACAGGTTGATTTTGCGCCCTTTTGTGGTATAATAAAGTGATTTATTAGGCGAATTGATTGGAGCATAGCATATATATGAGCAAACCGAGAAAAAGACTCACACCTGAGGATATTGAAGCGCTGGAGCAGAAAAAGCGCAGCAACGCGTATGACTGGATTCAGTGCCTTGCAAGCGCGCTCATCGTGTGCGTGGTGATTTTCATTTTCTTTGTCCGCGTCATTGACGTCAAGGGCACGTCCATGTACCCCACGCTCAACAATCAGGACAAGATGCTCGTTTCCGATTTGTTTTATAAGCCCAAGGTCGGCGACGTCGTGGTGTTCACCAAGGACGAATATGACCCCGACAAGGCGCTCGTCAAGCGCGTCATCGCCACCGAGGGGCAGGAGATCAACATTGACTTCGACCTGGGCATAGTCTATGTTGACGGACAGGCCATTGAGGAGGATTACATAAACGAGCTGACCACCACCAAGCTCGACTTCATCGGCCCGCAGACCGTGCCGGAGGGGTGCGTGTTCGTCATGGGTGACAACCGCAACATGTCCACCGACAGCCGCAAAAGCGAAATCGGTATGGTCGACAACCGCCTCATCATCGGCAAGGTGTATTGCGTCATCTTCCCGCTGACGTCCTTTGGCGAGGTGAACTGATGCAGGATAACGGCTTTGAAAAAATGAACATCCAGTGGTTTCCCGGCCACATGACCAAGGCGCAGCGCATGATAGAGGAGAACGTCAAGCTGGTTGACGCCGTGTGCGAGATCATCGACGCGCGCATTCCCCGCGCCAGCCGCAACCCCGACATTGACCGCCTCGCCGCCGGCAAGCCCCGCCTCGTCATCCTCAACCGCACCGACCTCGCCGATGCCGAGCTGACCAAGCGCTGGCGCGAATGCTTTGAGCGGCAGGGGCTGTCCGTTTTGGAAACGGACGCGAAAAGCGGCAGGGGAGTGAACGGCTT
>CAZUSM010000064.1:0-8276 GCA_964623675.1 uncultured Oscillospiraceae bacterium | reverse complement strand
CCTGACCGGATGGCTTGGGAGAAAGCTGCGGCCGCTGGTGGTTAAGGGGTGAGATAAATCAGCCCTGCGCTTGTGAACGCAAGCGCAGGGCTGTTGCGATGTTGGGGACAGCCGCATATAATGTATTGCAATTTGCAATACAAAAGGGTATAATACATTTAGAAAGGTGGTTGCATCATGGCAGTCAAGACCGCAAATGTTATGGCGCGGGTTGAGCCGCGCGTGAAAGAACAGGCCGAGGAAATCATGGATATGCTGGGCATTCCGGCCTCCGTCGTCATCAACACGCTTTATAAGCAGATTATCATGACGCGCAGTATTCCGTTTTCGCTTTCTGTCCCGGCAGCACCGGCGGCGCGCGATGAAATGGACGATTCGGCGTTTGATTTGATGATGAAGCGCGGCATGACCGAGGCCAAGGCCGACATGTCAAGCCCCGCAGATGAGGTTTTCGAGCAGCTTCGGCGGGAGATTGGGTAAATGCCGAATGAATATGATGTGAAAATAACTCAACAGGCTCAAAACCAGTTGAGTGAGATTGTTGCGTACATTTCATCGACACTGCAAGCACCCGAAACTGCAAAAGGGACGCTCGACACACTGCGGCGGGAAATAATCTCGCTTAAAGAATTTCCGAACCGTGTGCCGCTCGTTGATGAAGAACCTTGGCGCGCCCAAGGCATACATAAGCTGGGTGTCAAAAACTATCTTGTTTATTATTGGGTTGATGACGTCGCGAAAAAGGTTCAAGTGTTTGCAGTGGTTTATGCGCGGCGTGACCAGCGGCGGTTTTTGTCGGAGTTGGATATCCGATAATGACAGGCGAGAGCCGTGTTTGAAACATTTTCTTTTGATTTGCGTCTTTTGTTTTGTGGTTGTCCCTTGCTTTTTGTGCTCACTTGACGGGGTGGGCGGATGATTGTATAATAGCGGGGAGAAAACGCGAAAAACAGATTACACCGAGGACGGCACAGATGAAAAAAGTTGGCAAGACCGTATTGCAGGGCGTGGTGCTATTGGCGCTCATGGCCACGATGATATGGATTTTCAAGATACGCGGGGATGTGTTGAAGGCGGAGGAGGCCGCGCTGGAGGCGCAGCAGGCCGCCGAGGCCGCCGCGCTTGCGGCGGCACAGGCCACGCCCTCCCCCACCCCCGAACCCACGCCTGAACCGACTCCCGAACCAGAGCCGGAGTATTTCACGCTTTCGTGCATCGGCGACTGCACACTGTGGTCATCCGTGCAGTTTGAGCAAAGCGACGTGGGTCTGCCCAAAACCGTGGGCGAAAACTACGCATATCCGTTTGCAAACACTGTGCAGTACTTTGCCGACGATGAGTTCACGCTGGCAAACTTTGAGTGCACCCTGTCCGACACGAGGCTGAGTTCGTCGCAGATGTTCTATTTCCGCGCGCCGACGGCTTATGCCAACATCATGACCGAGGGCGGCGTGGACTTCGTGACGACCGCGAACAACCACAGTCTCGACTTCGGCGAGGCCGGGCTGACGAGCACGCTGGCCGCGCTGGACGCGGTGGGGCTGCCCTACGGCACGGAGCGTCAGGCGCAAATCGTCACGACGAAAAACGGCCTCAAGCTCGGCATTTACACCGCGGGCAACGACATGCGCCCCGACTGGAAGCAGGACGAGGCCGTGGCGGCGGTGAAGTCGCTGCGCGAGCAGGGCGCGGACTATGTGATTTGCATGTTCCACTGGGGGCTGGAGCTTTATTACACCCCCAATGACAACCAGACCAAGCTCGCTCACGCCGTGGCCGATGCAGGCGCGGACTTGGTGTACGCGTCGCACCCGCACTGCCTGCAGCCGATTGAGGAGTACAACGGCACGTTGATTCTCTACTCGCTGGGTAACTGGGTGTTCGGCGGCAGCACCCGACCGTCCGACCCCGACACGGCGATAGTCCAGGTGACGCTCAAGCGCGACATCGACGGCAGCGTGACGACTGACGGCTTTGACGTGATCCCCTGCTGCGTCAGCAGCGACCTCGAAAAAGCCGCGCGAATGGGTGACAACTACAACAACTACTGCCCCACCCCCTACGAGGAGGGCAGCGAGGCCTACGAGCGCGTGATGTCCAAGCTCAAAGGCACGTATGAGGCCAAAAGCCAAGGCGCAGACTACAGCAACTGGTACAGCGCCTGGAGCTGATTGGCGAGGTGAATTTAATACCGTAAAGGGATTGTTGCGCGGGAAGCGCAACAATCCCTTTGTGATTACAATAGATATATGAGGTGCGATTTTGAGGTGGTCGATGAAATACTGGGTCGCGCATTGCGTATTATGTGTAGTATATTATGTTAATTATATTACGTATATTGAGTTATGTTTATGTAGTTATGTTGTTTATGATATGTTAATAGTTTTCTGTTAATCGTATTATGTTTATTGAACACAAAAAAAACCCAAAAGTACTTGCATTCAAGTTTGATTAACCCTCCCCGGCTCGGCGCTTACGCGCAAGACATGCATCCCAGTGGGCGGGGCGATGTGGGGCGCGGTATTTCTCGTCACGGTGTAATGGGGGGTATGATAGCTTTTTATATTCGATTTATGTGAAAAGAGATTGACGCACATGACTTGCGGCAATCTCTTTTTGTGTCCTTTTATGTCCTTTTTTATTTCCTCTTTTTATTCACTCTTTGTCCTGCTGCCAGTATTTCAGTTGGGGCAGCATGGAGGTCATGTGGGCGCGGACTTGGTCGGGGGGCCATGAATCGCTTGACATGTGCTCGACGCAGAAGTCGATGAGCGTTTGCATGTCGGTATAGGTGTGCTTGCCGTCGACATAGCACCATTTGCAATACTCCTCGTTGATTGCGCCTTCCGGGTCGCGGCTCATGAGCGTGTCGTCAAGCGGCATGCCGCAGCACTGGCACACCAGCTGACAGGGCGAGCCGAGCAGCGTGTTGATGGACACGTCGAACAGCTTGGACAGGAGCTTGAGCGTTTCGGTGTTGGGCTGGGTGTCGCCGTTTTCCCAGCGGGACACGGCCTGACGCGTGACGAACAGCTTGTCGGCAAGCTCGTCCTGCGATAATCCGTTTTTCGTGCGGAGCTGATATATTACGTCCTTGGTTTCCATGCCGGAATCCCTCCCTTTGCGTTCATTATACAACGCGCGCTTCGCATTGTAAAGCAACAGCGTGTTGCGCTCTCGGCGGGCGATGTATAATTTTCGCCGCCGCGTGGGAGAATTATTGTGCTGTTACATATACTGTAATGGGCTATCATTTTCACGGAGTGTGAAACGCATGGTCAAACGAGGAGATATTTATTACGCCGACCTCAGCCCCGTGGTGGGCAGCGAGCAGGGCGGCATGCGCCCGGTGCTGATTGTGCAAAACGACACCGGCAACAAGCACAGCCCCACGGTTATCGCCGCGGCGATAACCAGCCAAATCGGCAAGGCGCGCCTGCCCACGCACATCGAGCTGACCGCGCAGTCGGTGGGGCTGAACCGCGACAGCGTGATTTTGCTGGAGCAGATTCGCACGCTTGACAAGTCCCGTCTGCGCGAGCGGATGGGGCGGCTGGACGAGGCGGCGATGACCGCCGTGGACAACGCGCTGGCCGTCAGCTTCGGGCTGCAATAAAAAAGGCTATACTCCCCCTCCCTGCTCATATACTTGGGCAGGGAGTTTTCGCTTGCGGGAGGGCGGGAGATGGGCATGGAGTATCCGTTGATGATAAACGGCGAAGCGCGCGGCACGCTCAGCGAGCGCGAGGACGGGCTTTTCACCGTGTTCGAGGCGACGGCGTTCGAGGTGGAGGGGCTGTTGCGGCTGGCCGCATACGGCGGCGGCGAGGAGGGCTATCTCGGCGTGATGCAGCCGTGGAGCGGCGGGATGTACCTCAAACGGCGTATGACGCGGCGCGAGCGCGCGGCCTTGCCCGCCGCGATAGAATACGCCGCCCCCGCCGGGGAGCGGCGCAGCGAGGGTGCGGGCATTCGCGAGCCTGCGCTCGCGAATGCGGAGACGGCGGAGGTTGATGAGGGCGTAGGCGGGGATGAGGACGACGGGCTAATATGGTATTCGCGGCCGGATGGGTCGCTGACGGCGTTTGACGGCCACGGCAGCCTCGTCGCGCTGCCGACGGACATGCGGAGCGAGGCCGAGGGCGCGGTGATGCGGGAAATAAACGGGCGGCGATATATGCTATTTCGCTATTGAGCGGCGGCGAAAAGCATGGTATAATATGAAAAGAAAAAGAGAAAAACACACGGAGGACAAAGCCATGCAGATGACAGATTTAATCGCGAAAAAGCGCGACGGCGGCAAGCTGAGCGCGGAGGAAATCGAGTACATAATCAACGGCTACACCAAGGGCACAATCCCCGACTATCAGATGTCGGCGATGTGCATGGCGATATATTTCGTGGGCATGGACAGCGAGGAGACGCTCGCGCTGACGCTGGCGATGGAGCATTCCGGCGACACGCTCGACCTGTCCCCCATCGTGGGGATCAAGGGCGACAAGCACTCCACCGGCGGCGTCGGCGACAAGACGAGCCTGATTCTCTGCCCGATGGTGGCCGCCTGCGGGGTGAAAATCGCAAAAATGTCCGGCCGAGGGCTGGGGCACACGGGCGGCACGATTGACAAGCTGGAGAGCTTTCCGGGCTTTTCGACCTCGCTGACGGATGAGGAGTTTTTCAACAACGTCAACCGCCTCGGCATCGCCATCATCAGCCAAACCGCCGACCTCGACCCCGCGGACAAGAAGCTGTACGCCCTGCGCGACGTGACGGGCACTGTGCCCAGCGTGCCGCTCATTGCAAGCTCCATCATGTCCAAAAAGCTCGCGTCGGGCGCGGATGTCATCGTGCTGGACGTCAAGTGCGGTTCGGGCGCGTTCATGAAAACCGAGGACGAGGCGCGCGTGCTGGCCGAGACGATGGTGGAAATCGGCAAGGGCGCGGGGCGCAAGGTCGCCGCGTGCATAACCGACATGGATCAGCCGCTCGGCCACTATGTGGGCAACGCGCTGGAGGTCAAAGAGGCCATCAGCGTACTCAAGGGCGAGACCAAGGGCGACCTGCTGGAGCTGTGCCTGACGCTGGGGAGCTGCATTTTGACGCTGGGCGGCATCGCGCCGGACAACGACGCGGCGCGCGCCATGCTGCAAAACGCCGTAGACAGCGGCGCGGCGCTTGAAAAGCTGGGCGATTTCGTCGCCGGACAAGGCGGCGACCGCGCCGACGTGTACGACACCGCGCGTCTGCCGATGGCGAAGGCTGTGCGCGAGGCGAAGTCCCCCGCCGCCGGGTACGTCGAGCACATCGAGGCCGACGAAGTCGGCCTGGTGTCGATGCACCTGGGCGGAGGGCGTGCGACGAAGGAGAGCGAGATTGACCTGTCCGTGGGCGTGATTCTGCGCAAAAAGGTCGGCGATTACGTCGAGGCGGGCGAAGCCCTCGCCGAGATTCACGCCGCAAGCGAATCCGCCGCCGCCAAAGCCGCCGAGGAGCTGATAAGCAGCTACACCCTGTCGGACAAGCCCGTTGAGAAAGCGGGATTGATTAAGAGAATTATTATGTAAACCGTCAAGGAGTGCTCTTGGAGTTCTGTTTGGGGAATGGCATTTGATGTTGAATGATGTAAAGGCAGACCACGCCTTGCGGCGCGGGTGGCTCTCTCAGTCAGCCTGCGGCTGACAGCTCTCTCTGAGAGAGAGCCAAAGGTGGGGCGGTTTCGCTTGGCGTTCTATTTGCGAATGGTAATATACGCAGAATGGCGAAAAGTAGTCATACATCCACCACGCACATTAAAACTCAACGCACAGGGAGGTGAGGGAGACGAAACGAATAATTGCGCTTTTGGGGGCGGTGATTTTTGCCCTTTGGGTCTCCCCTGCCGCTTGCGCCGACTGCGTGCTGGCGAGGCCGGGTGAGGCGCAGCATATTTACGCCGAGGCGGCGGATTTTGAGGCTTATCACGGGGATTTCTACCTCTGCGCAATGACCGCCGTATCGCGCGAGGGCGACGACCTGCGCATGGAATTCGGCAACTCCCTCATCGTTCTGCGCGGCTTTTTCGCCACGCGCGACGAGCGGCGCGCCTTCACCTTTGCCGACGGCGCGAAAATCACATCCGCCGACTTTGACGACGCCGGGCGCTTCACCGGTGAGTTGACCGACGGGTACAGCGTGGCCAAGCGCGCTGACGCGGCGAAAACGATGGACGCGGCAAGCTCCGCGTGCGAGCTTGTGACCGTGACGAAGCGGCGCGGCTCAACCGAGACGCGCGACGCGGACGGCGCGGCGCTTTACGGCGTGACGCGCGCGAACGCGATTGCCGCAGCGGATGCGCGCGTGGCGCTCGGCTGTGACTGGGGCGCAGTGGAGTCCATGACCTTCACGCTGGAAATCGGCGACGAGGGCGAGCTGACGCTCGTGCGCGAGAGCGTGACAGACGCAAACGGCGTGGTGGCGTACACCACGCGCCCGGCCACGGTGCACATTGCAGACGGCGCGACGCTCGTGCCCGTTGAGAGTGGGCGCGCGAATGTTCGCTTTGAAAACTCGCAGGGAGACGCACTGCAAACGCTGAGCGTCCGCGTGAGCGGCGACGGCGGCACGGCGGCGCTGGAATGCCCGTGCCCGGAGTGCGGGGAGAATCAGGGCAGCGCGCTGCACCTGCTGCCCTGCGGACACTATGACTGCGCCGTTGAGGACGCGGCGGGGCACACCGTGCCCGAATGCGGCATCGCCGGGCACTGCACAAGCGATGACGGCGCGCATGGGAAATGCTCCAACTGTCTCCAACCGCTGTGCACCGGCGGCGGACACGGCGTGGGCGTGTGCCAACACGCGCACACATGGCGTCAGCAAAGCTACACCCCCTCGACGGCCACCACCCCCGGCCAAACCGTGGCAATATGCGTCACCTGCGGGATAACCTACACCCAAGCCCTGCCGCTGCTGGGTGGGTGATGGGCAAATAAGCAAAAATATTAGGGCGCTTCGTGGATTTCGCCCTCTTGTCTCCCTTGTGCAGAGGGGGGCAGCACGGCGAAACGCCGTGCCGGAGGGCTGGGACACGGAGCGCCTTTGGCTATGCATTGGCGAAAACCGTCGGTGCGGTAACAATCCTTCAGTCAGTCTGCGGCTGACAGCTTCCTTTACACAAGGAAGCCAAGGTTGGGGCGTCGGGGCTTGGCGTTCTATTTTGGCGTGGCAATTAACGTAGATTGGCGTTAAAGCAGACCGCGCCGTTGGCGCGGGTGGGCTCTCTCAGTCGCCTGACGGCGACAGCTCTCTCTGAGAGAGAGCCTAGGTAGGTCATCGGGGCTTGGCGTTCTATTATGGCATGGCAGTTGACGCAGAATGGCGTAAAAGCAGACCGCGCCGCCTTACGGCGGCACGGGCGATCCCTTCAGTCAGCCTTCGGCTGACAGCTCCCCTTGGTGCCCAAGGGGAGCCTTGACGCGAACGAAATTTGTAACTTCTAACGAATAAATGCGGTTAATTAGTTCTGAAATCATGCTGAAAGCAGTACTTTAAGTCTAAAATCAGCCGTAGTGCGGCAATCTGTCGCCCGTCTCTGCGTACCCACGAGTACGCACGATTTCCATTAAAACACCAAGGTGAAAACGCACTCCAAAGGCTTCCCCACTGGGGAAGCTGGCAGCGGCGCAGCCGCTGACTGATGAGGCCGCGCCGCTAGGCGCGGTGGGGCTTTTGCTCTTACATTTCACCACTTGGTGAACAGGTTTTCCGTTCCCCCGGTGTGCCCCACGGAAAAAACAGGGCAAAAGATTGCAGTTATTCCTTGAAAACGGCGTTAAGATGGATTATAATAGCGTTAAGCTTCGTTGCACGTCGGTTGGTGCGGTTGGTCGGTTCGGCTTGGGACGAGCCCGGTTTGGTCGGGCTTGGCTTGGGGTCGGTTCGGCTTGGCGCACGGCGGCGGGCAAAAAATAATTTATCGGGGGAAATCCAAATGATACTCGACTGCACAAAGTACACCGGACAATGCGAATGCGGGCGCGACCACGAGCTGAGAACCAAGCTCGTCGTGTGCGAATACGGCGCACTGAAAGACTTTGACAAGTACATGGCCGACTGCGGCCTTTCCGGCTATCGCACGGTGATTTACGACACGAACACCTACGCCCTGCCCAGCATGACCCACATCCCCGCCGACGAGGAGATCATCCTTGAGGCGCAGGGGCTGCACAGCGAAAAGGGCATGATTGAGGACATGATGAAGTCCTTCAAGCGCACGCCGGATTACATCGTGACCGTCGGCG
>CAZUSM010000063.1:0-8455 GCA_964623675.1 uncultured Oscillospiraceae bacterium | reverse complement strand
GGCAGGCGGATTATCTTCACGCCGTAGCGCGTTTCATAGTCGCGGTCACGCGCGGCGATATTGTCGCGCCCGAAAAAGCCGGTGAGATAATCCGGCATTTTGTCAAGCTCGGCGGTTATGATGACGGTTTCGTGCCCCATGCGGGCAAAGTATTTGGAGAGGATATTGATTTTATACCCCGCGTCGGGGTGAAAAAAGTCCTCAATCTGCACGATTTTCATAACACAACCTCCGTTATCCCGCCATTAGCGGAATTTCTTTTTCTCGACACCGAGGGCGCGGAGTATGACCGTTCCGAGTTGGATAAGCCCCCAAGTGTTTTTATAATCCTTAAAGCTTTTGTTTTCGCCCTCGATGAGCGCTTGAAGCTCATCGGAGCTTATGCCGAGCTTGGCGGCGATGAAGTCCAAATCCTCGCGCATGGTGGCCTCGTCATAGCCGGGGCTTTCAAGCTCTTTCAAGGCGTCCTCGCGCGTTTTCGTGCCGACCAAAATCTCGTTGGAGAGATAGCACTTGCGCTTGTCATAGCCGAACTTGTGCGGGAGGTAATAGCCCTCGTAAAAGCGGGTGAAAATGTCTTCATAATGCTTGTTGGCGTATGCCTCCCAGCCGAAACGCTCATGCAAAAAGGCCTTGACCTTTTCCTTGTCATACTCGACCATGTCCAGCGGCGCGACGCGCTTCATGCCCTTGAAAATGGGGTAATAAAGGCGGTATTTCACCATGCTGCACGTGGGGAAGGTTTTAAGCTTCATCGTACCGAAGCGGCGGTGAACGTCTTTGATAAAGCGCAGGTCGTTTTGATACACCCACTCGATGGGCGGGCGGATGCACTCGGTGGCGGAGTTGGCGCCCGTGAGGACGTATTTGATGCCGTGGGAGACGGCGTAATTATAAAGCCCGGCGAAAATGGCGTGATCCTGCGGGAGATCCTGATAGGGCACTTGCGAGCGCAAAAAGGCAAGCTGCAAATCACGCATTTCGTCCCAATTGACGGTCTCGGTATATACATCAAGCTCCAGCGCGTCGACAATGCGGCGGATGTTTTCATCCGCGACCTTGAGATTCCAGCCCGTGTCGCAGACATAGCACAGGGGGTTGAGCCCCATCAGCTCCTTGGCGACATAGCACAGATATGAGCTGTCCACGCCGCCGGAAAGGCCGATGATGCAGTTATATTTCTGCCCGGCGGTGTTGCGCTTTATCTCCTCGGCCGTGCGCGCGAGCAGGTCTTTGTCGGCAAGCTTGGCGCTCCACGCGGGGAGGATATTCTTGTGATAATCATTGCAATAATCGCACACGCCGTTTTCGTCAAAGACGATTTTGCTGTCGGTAGTGTCCATGACGCAGCAGGTGCAGCGCTGGTATTTCCGCGCGGTGGCATTCTCGCTCATTTGCTTTTCTCTCCCTTTTTCGCAAGCATTTCATCATATATCGCGGCATACTGCGCGAACATGTTTTCGCCCGAATAGCGCCGACGCGGGGCGTCAAACGCGCCCGGCGCGGGCGGGCTTTGGATAAGCGCCGTGACGTTTTGGCGCAAGGCGTCAACGTCGCCGTATTCGCAGAAGCGCCCGAGGGGCGCGGGGGCGGTTTCCGCCGTGCCGCCGACATCGTACCCGGCCACGGGCGTGCCGCAGCAGACGGCCTCCAAGCAGGTCGTGGGCAGATTCTCCATGGACGAGCATATCACAAACACGTCCGCCATGGAGTAATACTCGGCCAGCTCACGCTGATTCTCTGTGCGGTCGAGAATGATGACATTGTCGGGCGTCGGCTCATCGGCCTTGTCGCCGATGAGGATGAACTTCAGGTTTTCCCCGCGCATTTTTTCGGCAAGGCGCAAAACCTCGTGCCCGCCCTTGCGCGCGTCGGTCATAATCCCCGGCGCGACGGCGAGGACGATTTTTTCATCCTCAAGGCCGTGGCGGCGCTTGAGGTGTTCAAACGGTCGGGGGGAAAAGGTGTCGGTGTCGATGCCGTTGGGGACGACGCGAACCTCATACTGCGCGAGAAAGCTGTCCTTCACACGCCGCGCCAGCCACTCGGACGGGGTGCAGATTATCATGTTCTGCCCCGTGAGGACGCGGCGCTTCTCGGCGCACATTTTTTCCGTGTGGTCAAAGAAAAGGGTCTTGGGGTATTCTCGAAGCTGGGGGCAGCGGCCTGTGCAGCCGCGGCGCCACTCGTCGCAATCGTAGGCATAGCCGCACTTGCCGGTGTAGGCAAATTCGCAGTGCTGGGTGTAAACCAGCGGGATATTGCATCGCTTGATATGCTCGAAAAGCGGGGCGATATTGACAAAATAGGCATGCGGCTCATGCAGATGGACGATATCGGGCTTGAAATCGTCCATGAAGCGGAGAAGCCGCCGCGTGGAGAGCGCGGAAAAGCAGCCGGTATAGCCCGTCAGGCGCGTGAGCGCGGCGTGTGCCGCCGTTTCCCACGGATAGGCAAAGCGGAGAATATTCTCCTCCTCGACGAGGCCGCCGCGGCCATAGCACACCGCCGCCTCGTCACCGCGCGCTCGCATGTCGGTATAAAGGCGGTAGACGATTTTGCCGGTGCTGCCGCTTTTGCACATCGAGTCAATATAAAGAACTTTCATTTATCAGAACTTTCTCCACACCATTTTGTCCACCACGCCGGTGTAAGACTGGATTATGCGCACAACCTTGGAGGAAACGTTCTCGTCGGTGTAATCCGGCACGGGGAGGCCGAGATCGCCGTTTCGGTTCATTTCAACGGCGGTGTCGACGGCCTGCAAGAGCGAGCGCTCATCAATGCCGGCGAGGACGAAGCAGCCCTTGTCAAGCGCTTCGGGGCGCTCGGTGCTGGTGCGGATGCACACGGCGGGAAAGGCGTGGCCCACGGAGAGGAAAAAGCTGCTCTCCTCCGGGAGTGTGCCGCTGTCGGACACGACGGCGAAGGCGTTCATCTGCAAGGCGTTATAATCGAAAAAGCCTAAGGGCTCATGGCGAATGACGCGCTTGTCCAGCTCAAAGCCGCTCGCTTCGAGCCGCTTGGCCGAGCGCGGGTGGCAGGAATAGAGAATGGGCAGGTCATACTTCGCCGCCATTTTGTTGATGGCGTTAAAAAGCGAGAGGAAGTTTTTCTCGGTGTCTATGTTCTCCTCGCGGTGCGCCGAGAGCAGGATATACTTCCCCTTTTCAAGGCCGAGGCGCGAGTGAATGTCAGAGGCTTCAATGCCCGCGAGGCTTTTGTGCAGCACCTCCGCCATGGGCGAGCCGGTGACATAGGTTCGCTCTTTGGGCATGCCGCACTCGATGAGATAGCGCCGGGCATGCTCGGAATAGGCGAGGTTGACGTCGGAGATGATGTCGACAATGCGGCGGTTCGTCTCCTCCGGGAGGCATTCGTCCTTGCAGCGGTTGCCCGCCTCCATGTGGAAAACCGGGATATGCAGGCGCTTGGCCGCGACGGCGGACAGGCAGGAATTCGTGTCCCCCAAAACCAAAAGCGCGTCGGGCTTTATCGCGGTCATGAGTTTATATGAGCAATTGATGATGTTGCCCACTGTCGCGCCGAGATCCTCCCCTGCCGCGTCCATGTAAACCTCCGGCGCGGCGATGCCGAGGTCGGCAAAGAACACGCCGTTGAGATTATAGTCATAATTCTGCCCGGTGTGGGCGAGCACGCAGTCGAAATAGCGGCGGCACTTGCCGATGACGGCGGAAAGGCGGATGATCTCCGGCCTTGTGCCGACGATGATCAGCAGCTTCAGCCGCCCGTCGTTTCTGAAAGCGACGTCGGAATAATCCAGCTTTATACTCATAATTCACAGCTCCTCGAAAAAAGTGTCGGGCTTGGCGGGGTCAAAGCACTCGTTTGCCCACATGAGCGTGACAAGCTCTTGCGTGTCGGAGAGGTTGATGATGGAATGGGTGTACCCCGGCAGCATGTGCACGGCCTGTATCTTGTCCCCGCTCACCTCAAACTCCATCAGCTCATCCGAGCCGATTTTGCGCTCGCGTATGAGCGCGTGGCCGGACACGACGATGAACAGCTCCCACTTGGAGTTGTGCCAATGCTGACCCTTGGTGACGCCGGGCTTGGACACGTTCACGCTCATCTGGCCGCAGGACGCGGTTTTGACAAGCTCGGTGAAGCTGCCGCGCGCGTCGGCGTTCATGGTGAGGGGGTAGGCGGTTTTTTCGCGCGGGAGATAGCTGAGGAAAGTGGAATAGAGCTTTTTTTCAAATGAGCCGTCGGGGATTTCGGGCATGAGGTGGGTTGTCCCCTGCGCGTCAAAGCCGCGCAAAAGCTCGACGATGCGCCCCAAGCTGGCCTTGTGCGTCACGGGGACGAAGCAATATCGCCCGTCCGCGCGCGGCACGGGCGTGAGGCCGTCGTAGTCACATCTGTGCTCGCCGCCCGAAAGCGCCGAGATAAGCTCGGCCACGACGTCGTCAATGTACACCAGCTCCAGCTCCGTGGCGGGGTCATTGACAGAGATGGGCAAGTCGTGCGCGATGTTGTGGCAAAAGGTGGCCACGGCGCTGTTATAATTCGGCCTGCACCATTTGCCGAAGATGTTCGGAAAGCGATAAACCAGCACGCGCGCGCCGGTTTTCGCGGCATAATCGAAAAAGAGGTTTTCCCCGGCGAGCTTGGACTTGCCGTACTCGGAGGCGGCATAGCGCCCGGCGAGGCTGGCCTGAGCGGAGCTGGAGAGCATGACGGGGCAGGTGTTGCCCGCGCGCTCAAGCGCGCGCAAAAGCCCCTCGGCAAAGCCGAGGTTGCCGCGCATGAATTCGCCCGCATCCTGCGGGCGATTGACCCCCGCGAGGTTGAAAACGAAGTCGGCACGGCGGCACCAGTCGTCCAGCGTCGCCGCGTCGGTTTGGCGCGTATACTCAAACACCTCGCCGATATCGAGGCCGGGGTGGGTTCTGTCCTTGCCGTCGCGTATGTTTTCAAGCGCGCGGCAGAGGTTTTGCCCCACGAAGCCCGCCGCGCCCGTGACCAGTATGTTCATCGCGCGCCCCTCAATATGCGATGCCGAGGGCGGCAAGCTCATCGCGGATATATTGCAGCGAAAGGAGCTTTTCCTTGACCTCGTCAACGCTCAGCATGCGGGTGTTGTTGGAATTAAACTCGGTGAGGTGGTTGCGCTCAACGTCGCCCTGGACGAAGTATTTGTCATAGTTCAGGCTGCGCTTGTCGCACGGGACGCGGTAAAAGCTGCCCAAGTCCTCGGCCTTGGCGCATTCCTCATTGGTCAGCAGCGTTTCATACAGCTTTTCGCCGTGGCGGATGCCGATGACCTTGATTTTGCCCTTGTCGCCGCCGAACAGCTCGCAAACGGCCTCGGCCTGAGTTTGAATGGTGCAGGCAGGGGCTTTTTGCACGAGGATATCGCCGGTTTCGCCGTGCTCAAAGGCGAACAGCACAAGGTCAACCGCCTCATCGAGCGACATGATGAAGCGCGTCATGGTCGGCTCGGTGAGGGTGATGGGCTCGCCCTTTTTGATTTGCTCAATCCACAGCGGGATGACGCTGCCGCGCGAGCACATGACGTTGCCGTAGCGCGTGCAGCAGATACGCGTTTTGTCGCCGGGGACGGTGCGGGATTTGGCCACGACGACCTTTTCCATCATGGCCTTGCTCGTGCCCATGGCGTTTATGGGATAGGCGGCCTTGTCGGTGGAAAGGCAGATGGCGGCCTTGACGCCGGCGTCAATGGCCGCAGTGAGGACATTGTCCGTGCCAAAAACGTTGGTTTTCACGGCCTCCAAGGGGAAAAACTCGCAGCTCGGCACTTGCTTGAGCGCCGCCGCGTGGAAAACATAGTCCACGCCGTACATCGCGTTTTTCACCGACTGCAGGTCGCGCACGTCGCCGATGTAAAACTTCAGCTTGTCCGCGCACTGCGGCATGCGCGCCTGAAAATCGTGGCGCATGTCGTCCTGCTTTTTCTCGTCGCGCGAGAAGATGCGGATTTCGCCGATGTCGCTTTGGGCAAAGCGGCTGAGCACCGCGTTGCCGAACGAGCCTGTTCCGCCGGTTATCATGAGAGTTTTGCCCTTAAACATTTGGCTTATCCTCCGTCAAATCAAGCTCGGCGACGCACTTGTCAAAGTGGTCGAGGAGCATGGTCTTGTCAAAATGCGCTTGGAAATAGGCGCGGGAATTCGCGCCGTATTCTTTGAGCCTGCCCGAATCGCGCAGCGCCGCGACGGCGTCGCACAGCGCGTTGGCGTCGCCGATGGGGCAGCACACGCCGCAGTCGGCCTCGCGCACGATGCGCTCGGTCTCGCCCGTGGCACAGGCGAGAATCGGCATGCCGCAGGCCATGTATGATTGGAGCTTCGCGGGAATGGTGTTGGCGAAAAGGGGGTTGTTCATGAACGAGACAAACGCCGCGTCGCACTCGGCCAATATCGCGGGGATATCCTCCGCCGCCTGACGGGGCAGCATGAGGAACATGTCGCGCACGTCGAGCGCGGCGATGCTCTCCTCCAGCGCGGCCTTGGAGCGGCCGTCCCCCACGATGACAAACTGCGCCGTCTCGCCGCGCGCTTTCATCGCCGCGGCGGCGCGGGGCAAAATGTCCAGCCCCTGCGCTTGACCGACGTTGCCGGTGAATGCGATTTTGAACCGCCCGTCGTCGGGGATAAGCCCGCTCGCGCCGCGAGCGGCGGGGCGATAAAAGTCCTCGGCGTACTGCGGCCAATAGCTCACCGCGCCCGCGCACTCCGGCACACGCGCGGATATTTCGCGCACGAAGCTCGGCGAGGTGGCGAAAATGCGGTCACAGCGGCGGTAAATATAATCCACCATGCGCCCGATGGGCTTGAGCACCAAGGGCGAGTGAATGCCGGTGACGATTTCGATGTTGTCCGGCCAAAGATCCTGCACGTACAGCCAGCAGGGGATTTTTTCCCGCCGGGCGTACCACACGCCCACCAGCACCTGCGTCATGGGCGAAACCTCGAAGTTGAACACCATGTCGGCGTCCAGCCGCGTAAAGCACTTCCAGAAAAAGCCCGACACGACGAACGAAAGGTAATTCAAACACATGCCGATTGAGCTTTTGCCGCGCGCGATGAGCGGAATGCGGATGATGTCCATGCCGTTGTAGCTCTCGCGGCGCTTTTTGAAAAGGCCGTAGCCGTCAAAATACTTGCCGTAGGGGTAGTTCGGGATGCCTGTGAGCACCGTGACCTTGTACCCCCGGCGCACCCACTCGGTGCACATGTCGTTAATGCGGAAGGCTTCGGGGTAAAAGTACTGGCTGACGACGAGAATATGCTTTTTTTGGCGCGGTGAAGTGCTCATTGCATGCCCTCTGTGATTTTTATGCTCTCTTGCAGACTGTACAGCCTGTATTCGCCGCCCTTATAGTCGCTCAGCGCCATGTCATAGCTGAGGCTGCCGAACGCCTTGTTGACGAGCGAGGTGAACACGCCCAAAATTTTCAGCGCCCAGGTCAGCCCGCCGATGAGGCGGATTTTGCGCCCGTGCGCGGCGGCAATCATGCGCACAAGCTCGGAGGTGTTGGAATATTCCCCGTTTTGGGGGAAGAACGTGCCGCGCTCGTCATTGTCGATCATCAGCTTGACGAAAGCCATGAGGTTGCCGACAAAGAGCATGCTGCGCTCATTGTCCACGCGCGGGAAAATGTGCAGATGCCGCGCGAACAGCGACAGCACCGGGTAATTCCCCCGGCAGCCGGGGCCGTATATCATCGGCGGGCGCAGTATCACGACCTTGAAATGCTCGTTTTCCAGCTTTTTCAGTTTCAGCTCGGCTTGCAGCTTGCTGTCGCCGTAGGCGTTGGCCGGGGAGCACATCGTGCCCCGTTCAATCCGCCGCCGCTCGCCCACGGGCGCGCTGTCGCCATAGACGATGGCCGAGCTCATGAAAATGAACTGGTGCACGCCCTCGCGCCGCGCCTTTTTGGCAAGCTCCTCGGTAAGGTCGGTGTTGATGCGGTAATATGCCTGCGCCTTTTCCGCGCTGATGTGGCCGTTGTCCGAGTGGGCAAGCCCCGCCACGTGATAAACCGTGTCAAAGCCGGTGAAGTCCTCGTCGCGCCACGAGCCGTCGCGCATGCTGATCGCCACGGCGCTGTAGCCCGGAAAACGCTCTATGTAGCTCTTAAAGCTTTTGCCGAGATAGCTGTTTATCCCGGTGATGAGTATGCGCTTCATCGCTTCTGCCCCCGTTCAAGCTCGCCCGTGCCGCCCTCGACCACGCCGTCGTGCTTCAGCACGCTCACGACCGTGCCGAAAAAGCACTTGCAGTCAAAGCCGAAGCCCATGCGCGCCACGTATTCCCCGTCAAGGCGCGCCTTGACGTCAATGGGCAGCTCGTCCCGCCCGTTTATCTGCGCCCAGCCGGTGAGGCCGGGCTTGACGGCGTTCGCGCCGTATTTGTCGCGCTCGGCGATGAGGTCTTCTTGGTTCCACAGCGCGGGGCGCGGGCCGAT
>CAZUSM010000062.1:0-8535 GCA_964623675.1 uncultured Oscillospiraceae bacterium | reverse complement strand
TTTACCACCATTTTCGGATTAGTCAATGTTTTTTAACATTATATAACATGCTCGCGCGCTTTTTGACGTTTTCAATAAAACTCCCGCTGAAATTTTGTGCAAGTATTACAGCCGGATTTTGAAAAATTTAATGGGAGCTGAACAAATGTCAACTCCCATATATGTCAGTTTTTGTTTTTCTTGAAGCTGATACGCTTTTCCGGGAACAGCTCATAAGAGTAAGCCAGAAAAAGCCCCGCGACGAGGAAGAATATGTAGTTTGTGATGTCGTTTGCGATTGAGTAATGCCAAACAAGTGTTGCCTCGCCCATGTTTTTGACGAGAATCGCACTCAGCGGTATCACGAGGAGCTTGTGATACATATCCGCGCGGGGTGAGAAGAACACCTTCAGCATTCTCACAAGCAGAATTGCGGAAAACACCAGCATTATAAGCAGCCCCGGAATGCCGGTCAGGAAAAGGGATTCAATCAAATAATTGTGCGTGTGCTGGACGACCGCCGTCGGGTCGGTTAAAGATATAATTTTGTTTATTTCGGCGATATAATCGCTCGTCAACCCGCCGAAGCGCATGCGGGAGGGTTCGTTTTTGAGCAAGGTGTAAATCGAATTCCAAACAAGCACACGGCCACCGAGCATCATGGTGTTCTCTTTGTCGCGCGTTTCGGTGAACATGGCGTCGCCGTCCTCAATCGTCACCTTTGAATTAGAAGGCGGAGCGGCAATGCTTTCATCTGTTTCGACGTCGCCGTTCGGCGCGGCAGTCTCCACTGTCTGCTCTATCGGAGTGACGGCAAGGCTGAGTTTTTCAACGGCAGAGCCGACAAGACTATAGCTTTTATATATGACTGGCGTGACAACAATCACAGCCGCCAAGGCCAGCGCAACATGCACGGAAGTTTTCTTGTTCGGGAAGTGCTTGACGAGGGCAAGCGCGGCCATCATACCGATTGCAATCGCAAGCGCAATCATGGATATGCGGGAAAGGCTTATTGCAACTGTCAAAAAGAACACGGCCATCATAGCCCCACACAGCACCTTGAACGCCTTTTTTTCGGAAAGCGCGGCCAGACATGCGGCAATGCAGAAGCACGCGCAATACCACTGCGCGGAGGTGTTTCTGTGCGAGGACATCAAATCAACATAGTGCAGCCCGCCCTCTTCTTTCATTTTGATTACGATGAACGGCGGGAGAGAAATATCATTGCGCGTCACTGCCGCGTACAAAAGGCCGATGCAGACGTAGAAATAGAAAACACAGATGAGCGTCGCGATAAGTTTGAACAGCTTCTTGCCTTCGCCGTCATCAAGTGAGGCGGCATAGCAAATAAGACCTACGTTCAACGCAGTGGGGATAAGGGTCGGAATGCTTGCAATGAGCTGCACATCGCCCAAAAGCGGTCTTGTCAAAACAAGCCATATAAAGAATACTATTATCGTTTTCAGCGCAAACGAAAGCTTTTTTTCGACAAAGCCGCAATAGAATATGAACGCAAACTGAGCAATTATGCCGAATATATAAATGAAGTTGATGAAAAAGCTTCTGTCCGTCGTCGTGGAAAGGAACATCTGTTCCACCACTGCGGCAAAGAGCAGTGCCGCGCCGAGGATGTTGAGCCATTTTCTTTTGTCAGCGGCGTTTTGTATCATATTTTCCTCCTGTATAGGAAGTGGATTCCTCGTTATTTTTCCACTTTATTATAGTTTATTCCGAAAGCGTTGTCAACTCGCGGCGGGGAGATATTGCGGCGGGGCGGTATTTACTTTTGCAGTGAGGCGTGATAGAATGTCGGCGCAAAAGGCGCGCCGGGCGATGGCGCGCCGCGAAAGGACAAAGATTCATGTTTTCGCTGCTTCTTCCTATTATATATACGGCGTTCATCAGTCTCGGCCTGCCGGACGCGCTTTTGGGCGCGGCGTGGCCGACGATATACGCGCAGTTTGGCGTGCCGATGTCCTACGCGGGGATAGTGTCGGCCGTCATATCCTGCGGCACGGTTGTCTCCAGCCTGATGAGCGACCGGCTGACGGTGCGCTTCGGCGCGGGTAAGGTCACGGCGATAAGCGTGGCGATGACGGCGTTTGCCCTGCTCGGCTTCTCCGTGAGCGGGAGCTTTTGGGTGCTGTGCCTGTTCGCAATACCCTACGGCCTCGGCGCAGGCAGCGTGGACGCGGCACTGAACAACTACGTCGCCCTGCACTACGCCAGCCGCCACATGAGCTGGCTGCACTGCATGTGGGGCGTCGGGACGACGATAGGACCTTTTCTCATGGGACTCGCCCTCGGCGGCGGGCACACGTGGAGCATGGGGTATAGATACGTCGGGCTCATCCAAGTGGTGATATCGGCGGCGATATTCATCAGCCTCCCGCTGTGGAAATCCGCCGAGAGCAGCGCGGAGACCACCGAACGCAAGGCCGTGCCGCTGCGCGAGGTGATGAAAATCCCCGGCGCGCGCGAGGTCATGCTGAGCTTTTTGTGCTATTGCGCCTACGAGCAGACCGCGATACTATGGGGCAGCAGCTACCTCGTGGGCGCGGCGGGAATCGACGCCGAGCTTGCCGCGACGCTGGGCAGTCTATTCTGCATCGGGATAACCATCGGGCGCGGCGTGAGCGGCTTCATCACCTACAAGCTCAACGACACGGCCATGATTCGCCTCGGTGAGGGCTTGGCCGCCATGGGCGCGGTGCTGATGCTTTTGCCGCTGGGCGCATGGAGCAAGATGGCGGGGCTAATGATCCTCGGCCTCGGCTGCGCGCCGATTTATCCCAGCACCATTCACTCCACGCCCGCGCACTTCGGCGCGGAACGCTCACAGGCCGTCATCGGCGTGCAGATGGCAAGCGCCTACGTCGGCACGACGATAATGCCCCCCATTTTCGGCCTCATCGCAAACCACATCTCGATAAAGCTCATGCCGGTGTTCATTTTGGCGCTGCTTGTCACGGGCGTGATAATGTACGAAAGGCTTGTCGTCATCAGCTCGAAAAAGTTACAACATTAACAATATCGCGCAGCGCGTCGAAACGCCGAACGCGCCGTGCAGTTGCTCTTGATTGAATGCAGAATTTCGCAATTTACGGAATTCTGCATTCGTTTTGCAAAATTCAAATTAAAACTTCGTCAAAATGCAACTTCCAAGCGGCCAATTATCGTCATTATGTTCATTGACGCAAGTTTGGGGAAATGTTAGAATGAACCCATGAAAGTATATCGGGACGGTGGAACGAAATGAAGAAAATGTATGTCCTCATCGGCAATTACGGCAGCGGCAAGACAGAGCTTGCCTTGAATTTTGCCTTCAAGGCCGCCGAGCGCGGCGAGAGGACAGAGCTTTTGGATTTGGACATGGTCAACACCTATTTCCGCCTGACCGAGCGCGGGCGCATGACGCGCATGAAGGAAATCCGCCTCGTCTCGCCGAACTATTCCTGCTCCGGCATTGAAACGCTGTCCCTCCCGGCGGAGGTGGCCTCGGCGTTTGACATGGACTGGGACACGGTCGTGTTCGACGTGGGCGGCGACGCCGTCGGCTCGACGGCGCTGGGGCGTTATTATCAGGACTTCATGGCGCTTGAGCCGGGCGCGCTGCAGGTTTTGAACGTGGTCAACACGCGCCGACCGCTCGCCGGAACGGCGGATAAAATCGTCCACCTCCAAGAGGAGATGGAACGCCACTCGCGCCTTAAAATCACCGGCATGATAAACAACACCAATCTCGCCACCGCGACCGGCCCGGACGATCTGCGCGACGGGTATGAGATAATCCGCGAGGTCTCCGAGCGCACGGGCACGCCGGTGCTCTACACCTCCGGCAAGAAAGAATTCCTCGACATATTCCTCGCCGAGGGGCATGACCCGAAGTACATCGGCACACCCATCGCCATCGACACCTATATGGAGCGCGACTGGGACAGCTGGATAAAGGGCTTGGGCGAATAAGCGCAACCCCGCCCATGCCGCGCACAGCCCACGTGCTGCACAGCGGCGCAAGCGGTTTTTATAATTCACAGTCAGCATAGCAACATCATAATAGAAAAGAGGTCTTACAATGGTAAAACTTACTATCAACGAGCTGGTCTGTAAGGGCTGCGGCCTCTGCGTGAGAGCGTGCCCGAAGGGCGTTCTCGCGCTGTCGAAGACTAAGCTCAACGCAAAGGGCTACCATCCCGCGGAGGTAGCGACAGCGGAGGCATGCATCGGCTGCGCGTCCTGCGCACGCACCTGCCCCGATGTGGCAATCAGGATAGAGAAGGATTAAGGAGGAAAGAAAAATGGCATTGACTCTTATGAAGGGTAGCGAGGCAATCGCAGAAGCCGCCATTCGTGCCGGCGCGCGCTTTTTCTTCGGCTATCCTATCACCCCGCAGACCGAAATCCCCGAATACATGTCCGCGCGTATGCCTGAAATCGGCGGCTGCTTCCTTCAGGCCGAAAGCGAAGTCGCGGCAATAAACATGGTGTACGGCGCGGCCTCCACCGGCGCGCGCGTCATCACCTCCTCCTCCAGCCCCGGCGTCAGCCTCAAGCAGGAGGGTATATCCTACTGCGCAGGCGCTCAACTTCCGTGCGTCATTCTCAACGTCATGCGCGGCGGCCCCGGCCTCGGCAGCATTCAGGCCTCTCAGGGTGACTATTTCCAGGCCACCAAGGGCGGCGGCAACGGCGACTATCACCTCATCACCTACGCCCCCGCGTCCATTCAAGAGGCAATCAACATCCTCGGCTATGCCTACGACAAGGCCGAGAAGTACAGAGTGCCCGTCATGCTGCTGGCAGACGGCATCATGGCGCAGATGATGGAGCCGGTTGAGATGCCGGAGATGGTGGAATATAAGGTCGACCCGGCGAAGAAGCCTTGGGCGACCACCGGCTGGAAGCCGGGCGATGACCCGGCCAAGCGCGCGGTCATCAACTCCCTTTACATCAACACCGAAGAGCTGACCGTTCACAACAACAATCTGCAGGCCATTTACCGCGAGATTGAAAAGAACGAGGTCGAGTATGAGACCTATCTGACCGAGGATGCGGACATCGTCATTGCCGCGTTCGGCACTGTCGCCCGTATCGCGAAGTCCGCAATCAACGACCTGCGCGCCGAGGGCGTGAAGGTTGGTCTGTTCCGCCCGATCACCGTGTGGCCGTTCCCGTACGGCGAGCTTGCCGACGCCGTCAAGGGCGCAAAGGCGATTCTCGACGTCGAGGTCAACGAGGGTCAGATGATGGAAGACGTTCGTCTCGCCGTCAACGGCTCTCTGCCCGTGCATTACTTCGGCCACTGCGGCAGCCAGATGCCGACCACCGATGAGATCAAGGCTGAAATCCTCAAAATAAAGGAGGGTATATAAATGTCCGTCGTATTTGAAAAAACCCCGTATTTAACCGATAAGCAGTTCCACTACTGCCCCGGCTGCAACCACGGCATTATCCACCGCCTCGTCGCCGAGTGCCTGGAGGAATCCGGCATGGAGGGCAACATCGTCGGCGTCGCGCCGGTCGGCTGCTCCGTTTTCGCGTATGATTACTTCAATGTTGACATGATCGAGGCCGCCCACGGCCGCGCCCCCGCCGTCGCAACCGGCGTCAAACGCGCAAAGCCCGACTCCCTCGTCTTCACCTATCAGGGCGACGGCGACCTTGCCTCCATCGGCACGGCGGAAATCGTCCACGCCGCACACCGCGGTGAGAAAATCTGCACCATTTTCGTCAACAACGCCATTTACGGCATGACCGGCGGTCAGATGGCGCCGACCTCTCTCGTCGGGCAGAAGACCACCACCTCTCCCTACGGCCGTGACGAGGCATGGTGCGGCGCGCCGATAAAGATGAGCGAAATGCTCACTCAGGTTCCCGGCTCTTACTACATTGAGCGTTGCGCCGTCAACAACAACGCAAACATCATCAAGACCAAGAAGGCCATCAAGAAGGCGTTCCAGTACCAGATGGAAGGCAAGGGCTTCTGCATGATCGAAGTTCTTTCCACCTGCCCCACCAACTGGGGTCTCAGCCCGGTCGAGGCAATGAAGTGGCTTGAAGAGAACATGATCCCCTACTATCCTCTGGGCGTGTACAAAGATAAGGGGGCAGAATAATATGACTAAAGAGTTTATATTCGCCGGTTTCGGCGGCCAGGGCATGCTGCTGATAGGCAAGTTCATGGCAATGGCCTGCATGCTCGACGGCAAGAACGTTTCCTGGCTTCCCTCCTACGGCCCTGAAATGCGCGGCGGCACGGCCAACTGCTCCGTCATCGTCAGCGATGAGCCCGTCGCCTCTCCCATCGTCGGCAGTGCCGACGCCGTTGTCGCGATGAACCTGCCCTCGCTTGACAAGTTCGAGCACGCTGTCAAGCCCGGCGGAGTCCTCGTCATCAACAGCTCCATCATTGAGCGCAAGTCCGTGCGTGATGACATCACCGTTGTCTACTGCGACGCGATGAAGATTGCCGAGGAAGTCGGCAACCCGAAGGGCGCAAACGTCGCCATTTTGGGCGCTCTGCTTGAAAAGATGCCGATCGTGTCCGTCGACAAGATGACCGAGGCCATCCGCATCGAGCTGGGCGAGCGCAAGCTCCGCTTCCTTGAGGGCAACAAAAAAGCCCTCATCGCCGGCATGGAGGCCGCAAAGTAAAAAATCTCCCTGATATATTCCGCAAGGTGCGCCGCAACGCGGCGCACCTTGTGTGTTTTTATATTCTCTTTTTGAAATGGCATACTGGGTGCTATTGGGGATAAGATATATATTTGCGCACCCACCCTTGGCTTCCTTGTGCAAAGGAAGCTGTCAGCCGTAGGCTGACTGAAGGATTGTTACCGCACCGGCGGTTTCCGCCAATGCCGGTTAATCCGCCCTGCGTCCAATCCCTCCGTCACGGCGTTCCGCCGTGCCACCTCCCTCTACACGAGGGAGACAAGAGGGCACGGCGAGTATATCGACCGTGCGTCAGCCCGGAAGTTTGATGTCCGTCCATGTGCTCACGTTGGTTTGGCCTTTGTCATGATGGGCAGCGTTATCGCCTGTAATTCTTGTCGAAACAACTGTGCCATCTGCTCTTAACCCAACTGTGTGGTATTCACCGGTGGAAATGGCAACTATATTTTGCCATTCGGAAACGTTTGACTGACCGTGAGAAATGAAAGGAGTATTATCGATGTTACCGTCAATCCCCGCTTCTTTGTCAAGTATTTTCGTTGCAACTACTGTACCGTCAGACTTTAATCCAATTGTTTGATAGTAGTTGGCAGAGATTGCGATAATATCAGTCCAGTCGGAGACATCATACGCAGCATAACGAGTCAAACCCGCGGCGACTGCTGTCCCATCGGCCTTTAACCCGACTGTGTGATTTCTACCTACAGAAACCGCAACAATGTCTTTCCAATCGGAGACGTCACATTGGTCAAATGTATTCCATCCCGCAGCACGCGCTTTCCCATGACTCACCAATCCGATTGTGTTGTTCTCGCCCGCAGCTATAGCAATAATATTCTCAAATTTGGAGACATTACATTGGTAATGATCATTATTGCCGACAGCAATCGCTGTCCCATCAACCTTTAACCCAACTGTGTGCCTCTTTCCCGCAGAAATGGCGACAATATCTGTCCATTCGGATACGTTGCACTGGCCATCATGATTATCTCCTACGGCAAGCACTGTACCATCGGCCTTCAATCCAACCGTGTGATAAGCGCCTGCAGAGATTTCGACAATGTCTTTCCAATCAGACACATCACATTCACCTGAATTATTACTGCCAACTGCAACAACTGTGCCATCGGCCTTTAATCCGACTGTGTGATATATCCCCGCAGAAACGGTGTCTCGGTTCGTTATCTCGCTCCAAAGCTCAAAACTTCTCTCACGCGCATCCCTGTGGTCTGCGATTTTTCCAAAAGCGATTGCCGCGTTTTCTTTATCTCCCAGAGCAAGCAAAGCCTCTGCCACATCGTAGTATGAATCGAGTTTGGCGTATTCCGCTTTTTCCACCTTTTCCGCACTGTCCTTGTAATCTCCAAGCGCCTCAAACGCTTCAATTGCCGCGTCGTAGTTCCCCGCAGCATAAAGCGCTTCCGCCTCGGCGTAGTCAGACACCAACTTGGCATTGGCAGCCATGTTTTTGGCTTGTTTTGCGCTGTCTTTATAATCGCCCAAGTTTTCAAATGCGGCAGCGGCTGCTTCATAATCACCGGCAGCAAGGAGCTTTTCCGCATTTTTATACTTCAAGGCGGGGAGAAGTACCAAGACGGCAAGCAGCGCCGCCGCGATGACGGCGGCAATTGAAGCGAGCACGACGATGGTCTTTTTCTTTTCTGCTTGTTTCTTTTGCTGAGCAATGTTGAGGCATTGCTTTGCAAGCTCTGCACTGTCCTTGTAGTTTTCCAATGCGTCAAACAGTTCGGCGGCTTTGTTATACTCTTGAGCGCTTTTCGCAGCTTGATACTGTGAAAGCGCTTTTTCATAAGCATTCTTTTTCTGCTCTTCCGCTTGCGCGGCGCACTTTGCCGCGTCTGCGTCGCGCTTTGCAAGCGC
>CAZUSM010000061.1:0-8594 GCA_964623675.1 uncultured Oscillospiraceae bacterium | reverse complement strand
GCGAGCATGTTATATAATGTTAAAAAACATTGACTAATCCGAAAATGGTGGTAAAATACATGTAAATAAATTATTAACGACTTGTTTCACAAAACAGTATATTGCGGCTCGCCCGCGAGGGTGAACCGTTAATACCGGCGGGCGGTTAATGGTTTTCGTCTGTCGGCAAATTTAATTCTATGGAGGATGAACCATGAAAAAGTTTCTAGCACTGCTTTTGGCGCTGGTCATGGTCTTCGCTCTGGCCGCCTGCGGTCAGTCCGAGGCTCCCGCCGCCGAAGCCCCCGCTGAGGCACCCGCTGCCGAAGCTCCTGCCGCCGAGGCAGACCCGATGGCAGAGCTTGTTGCCGCGGCTCAGGCCGAGGGCGAGCTCGTTGTTTACGGCTCTTGCGAGGAAGAGTACCTCGCCGCCGCCTGCGAAAACTTCGAGGCTCTTTACGGCATCAAGACCCAGTATCAGCGCCTGTCCACCGGCGAGGTGCAGGCCAAGATAGAGGAAGAGAACGGCAACCCGTCCGCTGACGTTTGGTTCGGCGGCACGACCGACCCGTACAACGTTGTTGCGGCCGAAGGCCTTCTTGAGCCTTACGAGGCACAGAACGCCTCCCACCTGCTCGGCGACATGTACCGTCATGCCGACGGCTGCTGGTACGGCATTTACAAGGGCATTCTCGGCTTCATGGTCAACACCGATGAGCTTGCCCGCCTCAACCTTGAGGCGCCTCAGGATTGGGCAGACCTGCTCAAGCCCGAATATCAGGGTCTCATTTGGCTCTCCAACTACAACACCGCCGGCACTGCCAAGCTCGTCATCAACACCATGATCCAGAAGTACGGCCACGATGAAGGCATCCAGTACCTCGTAGACCTCGACAAGAACATCCAGGTTTACACCAAGTCCGGCTCCGGCCCGTCCAAGAACGTCGGCACCGGTGAGTGCGTCATCGGCATCGGCTTCCTGCATGATGGCATCACTCAGATTCTCGACAACGGCTATGAGAACATCGGCCTTGTCATCCCCTCCACCGGCACTTCCTTTGAAATCGGCGCCACCGCCATGTTCAAGGGCGCGGCTCACCCCAACGCCGCCAAGCTTTGGATTGAGTACGCTCTCAGCCCCGACTGCGTCAACATCGCCAAGGACAACGGCTCTTACCAGTTCCTCGTCCTCGACAATGCCGAGCAGCCCTCTCAGGCCGCCGAGTTCGGCCTTGACCCCAACAACGTCATGGACTATGACTTTGAGGATGCAACCGCCAACATCGGCACTTACATCGAAGAGGTTATGAACGCCATCGCCGCCTCCGGCGCTGACACCGGTGCGGATCGTTTCAAGACTGAGTAATTAAATTCAGTTTATCTACCCAGACCCGCAAGGGAGGCGGCAAACAATGCCGTCTCCCTTTTTTGATATCGCAGCTATGTTTATGATTTAACAGATATTTCAATCAAACCTTTCCCGTAAATACATTCACCTTCCTTTCAAGGAAAAAGAGAGGAGAGCTGGCTATGGCAAGAAGCCAAGGCGCGGCGCTGGACAGGAAAAAGCTGATGGCTGACCCCATAATGGTCACCACCATCGTCGTGCTCATCACATTTTTGACTTTGTTTATTCTCTATCCGCTGGCGATTTTGCTCGTGGATAGCTTTGTCGGCGATAACGGCCTTACGCTCGACATTTTCAAGCGCATTTTCGACATGCCCACCTTCACCACCGCCATCGGCAACACCTTGAAGGTCGGCTTCGTCGTGGGCATACTCTCGGCCTTGATCGGCCTGCTTTTCGCGTATGTTGAGGTCTATGTCCGCATGAACAGGTTTGTCGGCGGGCTTTTCAAGGTGGTTTCCATGCTGCCGGTCGTGTCGCCGCCGTTTGTGCTGTCGCTGTCGATGATCATGCTCTTCGGCAAGGCGGGCATCATCACCCGCTTCATCCTCGGCATATACGACAACAGTGTTTACGGCTACTGGGGCATCGTCATCGTGCAAACGCTTACGTTTTTCCCCGTGTGCTACATGATGCTCAAGGGGCTTTTGAAGAACATTGACCCCTCGCTGGAAGAGGCCGCGCGCGACATGGGCGCAAGCCGCATGAAGGTGTTCACCAGCGTCACCCTGCCGCTGATGCTGCCCGGCCTCGGCAACGCCTTTCTCGTCACGTTCATCGAGTCCATTGCCGACTTTGCAAACCCCATGATAATCGGCGGCTCGTATGATACCCTCGCCACCACGATTTATCTGCAAATCACCGGTGCTTATGACAAGGCCGGTGCGGCGGCGATGGCCGTGGTGCTCCTTTGCATCACGCTTGCGATGTTCGCCGTGCAGAAATATTACTTGGAGGCCAAAACCGCCGCCACGCTCACCGGCAAGGCCTCGCGCGGCAGAATGCTCATTGAGGACAAAAGCGTCCGCGCCCCGCTCACGGTGCTCTGCTCGCTCGCCGCGCTTTTCGTCATCATCATGTATCTTTGCGTCCCCATCGGCGCGTTTTTCCCCACTTGGGGGTATAAGTTCTTCCCTCTGACCGGCAAGTGGTTCAAGCTCGTCTTCACGCGCTACCACGGCTTCCAGGCGTTCCGCGATTCGTTCGTCCTCTCGCTCATCTCCGCGCCCATCACCGCGCTTTTGAGCATGATCATCTCTTACCTCGTTGTCAAGAGAAACTTCAAGTCCAAGGGCTTTATTGAGGCCGTGTCTATGCTCGCCATGGCCGTGCCGGGCACGGTTCTCGGCGTCGGGTACATTCGCGGCTTTGCCGGCGGCGTGTTCCACACCGGCTTTTTGCAGGGGATTTACGGCACGGGGCTGCTGCTCATCATCGTGTTCGTCGTCCGCTCTCTGCCCACCGGCACGCGCAGCGGCATCTCCGCCCTGCGTCAGATTGACAAGTCCATCGAGGAATCGGCTTATGACATGGGCGCGGACAGCTTCAAGGTGTTCATGACCGTCACCCTCCCGCTCATCAAGGATTCGTTCCTTTCCGGTCTCGTCACGGCGTTTGTCCGCAGCATAACCGCAATTTCCGCGATAATCCTGCTTGTCACGCCGCAGTTTTTGCTCATCACCGTGCAAATTAACGAGTTTGCCGAAAAAGGCTCGTACAGCCTCGCCTGTGCCTTTGCCACTATCCTTATCGTCATCACCTACGGCGCGGTCTTGCTCATGAATCTCTTCATCAAGCACTTCGGCACCAGCAAGAATATTAAGGAGGAACAGTAAGCCATGGAAAAGATTAAAAAAGGCGTCCGCCTTGAACACATCTCCAAGATATATCAAGACCCCAAGACCGGCAAGGATTTCTATGCCGTCAAGGACACCTCCCTTGAGATAGCGCCGGGCTCGTTCGTCACGCTGCTCGGCCCGTCCGGCTGCGGCAAGACGACGACCTTGCGCATGATTGCCGGCTTTGAAAGCCCGGACGAGGGCGAAATCTATCTCGGCGACCAGCCCATCAACGAGCTGACCCCAAACAAGCGCGACACCGCGATGGTTTTCCAAAGCTACGCCCTGCTGCCGCACTACAACGTCTTTGATAACGTCGCCTACGGCCTGAAGTTGCGCAAGGTCGGCAAGGACGAGATTCACAAGCGCGTCATGGACATTCTCCACCTCGTCGAGCTTGACGGCATGGAGGGTCGAATGACCAACCAGCTCTCCGGCGGCCAACAGCAGCGCGTCGCGCTCGCCCGCGCCCTCGTGATTGAGCCGTCCGTCCTTCTTTTCGACGAGCCGCTTTCAAACCTCGATGCCAAGCTCCGCGTCTCCATGCGCACCGAGATTCGCCGCATTCAGCAAGAGGTCGGCATCACCGCCATTTACGTCACCCACGACCAAAGCGAGGCCATGGCGCTCTCCGACAACATCATCGTCATGGACAAGGGCGTCGTGGCGCAGATGGGCACGCCCCAGGAGATTTATTATCACCCGGTCAACGAGTTCGTCGCCGACTTCATCGGCGAGGCCAACTTCCTGCGCGGCAAGATGACCGGCCGCGACGGCGCTTATGCCGTGCTCAACATCGAGGGCAATTCCGTGCGCGTCGTCGCGCGCGAGGGCATGGAGCTCGGCGGGGATTATACCGTCGTCCTCCGTCCCGAAGCGGCAGAGCTTGCCGACGAGGGCGGTGTGCCGTGCAAGGTTGTTTTGAGCTGCTTCATGGGCTCTTATCAGAATTATCACGTCATGGTCGGCGACACCCTTGTCAAGCTCGAAGAGCCGAACCCGCAAAACAAGCGCATCTACGCCGTGGGCGAGACCTGCAACCTCGTCTTCGCCCCCGAAATGGTTCACGTCCTGTGAAAACCAATATGAGCAGTGTGCTGAATCAGTGGCTTGTCGAGGCCAAGGCGGACAGCCCCGTGTGGCTTGACGAAGTCAGCCGCGCCTGCGCCGATGACGCCGACTGCTCCCGCGTAATAATCGAAATTACAGCCTTCAACGGGGAAAAGCGCGCATATACGCGCTTTTTTCCGTCGTGGATGGGAGCGGACGGCGAGCGCTTTGTGCGCGAATATCTCTGCGCGTGTGTGTTCAACGTGCTTTCCGCCGTCGGCGGAAGCCGCCTGACCATCTATCATGACCTCGATAACAAGCCCTTATCCGCCTTGATTGACGAACTGGACGAGATATTTCAGCTCCGCGCCCCACACCGCACGGGGTACGGCAAGCCCATAAACGAGGCGGACAGAATTTGCGCCTTCTTGCGTCTCCCGCCCTTTCAGATGGAGAAGCGGAGCATCGCGGAATATCGTCCGGCAGAGAAACGTAAAAAAAGTGCCGAGGGTAACTTGGCCGAGTACCTACGCCAAATCGCGCTGAGCGTGAACCAAGGTGTCCACTGCGGCATCGACGTCGGCGGCACGGACATCAAGCTTGCCCTCGCCGTTGACGGTGAGCTTGTCTGCACTCGCGAATATGACTGGAATCCTGCAGAATTTGACCGCGCCGAGCTGCTTGTTGAGCCGATACTGCGCCTGACGCGCCTCATGCGCGTCTGCGCTGTGGAGTATCTACACTCCGGCGCATTGAGTGCGTCGCTTAAACGTGCACTGGACAAGGCCACCGGAGACGAGGAGCTTGCGAACATCCTCGAAACCGAGGAAACGAAGTATTCCGGCTCTCTTGACGTGTTGGTCAGTGTCGGCCTCAGCTATCCGGACGTTGTTTTGCGCGACGCGATTGTCGGTGGCGAGACCCCGAAGACTTAGGGCATGCGCAACAATCCCGCGCTTGATTATGACACGGAGTTTGCGAAGATAACCGCCCTCAAAACCGCGCTGGAAGCCCTTTGCCGCGCGCCCGGTCACGTCCGCGTGACGAATGATGGCAACATGGCGGCCTATACGGCGGCGATGGAGCTTGCCAACTGTGAGTTCTCCGATGCTGTCGGCAGGGGAGTGCTTGCCCATTCTCTCGGCACTGACCTCGGCACAGGCTGGCTCGACGCGTCGGGCAATATCCCGGAGATGACGCTGGAGCTTTATGACTGCATTGTCGACCTCGGAAGCTGGCCTAGCCGCGAATTAAGCCCTCTTTACCTGCGCTGTGTGCGCAACGAAAACTCCGGCCTTGCCGGTGTGCGCCGTTATTTGGGTCAAGCGGCGGTCTACCGCATGGCGTATTCCTCGCAGCCTGCCCTCCTCAATGGCTTCATCGAGAGGCGCGGCGACGTGCTCGCCATTCGCACAGAGCCGGAGGACATGCGCAAGCCGTGCTTGGAGCATATCATGACCGAGGCCGAGCGCGGCAACACAGCGGCGGAGGAGATATTCCGACAAGTCGGCTGCAACCTCGCCCACGTCACGCGCGACGCGGCGGCGCTTTTGCGCCCCGAAACCGACACGCGCTTTATATTCGGCCGCTTTGTCAAGCGCCCACGCTGCTTTGAGCTTATTTGCGAGGGCTTTGCCGAGGTTGAGCCTCGCGTTACCCTCACGGCGGCAGACAGCGACCTTGCATACACCAAGCTCATGCGCGCCCTCGGCGCGAGCAAAACGGTCACAGTCGCCCAATTCGGCCAAGCCGTCGGTGCGATTTACTTTGGGATGACGTGAGCATCATGCCCATGAACCCGAAATTGGGTTCATGGGCATGACCCAGCGGTGTCGTCGCGGTGGAGACAAAAAATACGAGAAAAATGTGAAAATAGGGCTTGCATTTTTCTCGCGTTTGTGCTAATATAATCGGGCACTGAGATGAGTGTGAAGTTAATATCCGGGTGTAGCGCAGATGGTAGCGCGCTTGAATGGGGTTCAAGAGGCCGCTGGTTCAAATCCAGTCACTCGGACCATAAATGACCGATTTTAGACGAAAAACGCTAGAATTGGTCATTTTTTGTTCCTGTTTTTAAGCGTCCTTGTCTATTATCAACGTATTATCAACTCGATTTACAGCGAATCGGTGATTTTACGCAACGGTTACTTTTCTTCAACGGCATCGTTATAGGATAAAAATTTTTCTCCTGTTTCTTTCAGGGGGAATACAAGCCATATTTCTGTCGCTGTTTTAAAGTTTTCAGAAAGCCAATCCCGCCATTGGTGCCTTTCGCTTGCATAAACATTTTTCATACCTTAGTTGTTGTCAGACGGCAGCGTTTGCATAAGAGCGAAGAAGTGCTGCGCCTCGCCGGTACTGAAATACGAATACCATGCTTCGAGCGTATCAGGCCGGAAAACACCCAAATGTTCAATGATCTGTTTTGCCCATGGTAAGGCTCCTGTGCAACTTGCAGTAATTAGGTTTCTATCTGAAACCGAGGGCATATCAACAAAGTAGCTTTGCCCTTTGTAAGTGGGACAGAACATATCGAGAAACCCAACTCCGTTGCTTGTGTGAGGACGATGATCCAGCAAGCCAGCATGAGCCAACGCAACGGTCGCTCCGCAAATAGCACATACAGTAGCATCAACGGAAAGCAACTCAGTGGCTTTCTTTACAATAATGCTGTGCTTCGGATCATCCCAAGTGTTCCCGCCTGGCAATAGCAGGGTGCTCTTATCGTTGACTGCAATATCGTCAATAACGCAATCTGGAATGATAGTCAGACCGCCCATTGTTTTTACTGGCTCCTTTGAGATGCCAACTGTTTTGACCAATACATCTGGCGCATCCTTTTTGAAATAGCGGCCAGAATTTAATTCTGCTGTAACATACCCAATTTCCCAATCCGCCATAGTGTCGAGAGTATAAACATAGATAGTAAACATATATCTCCTCCATTTGCATAGTTGATTTGCTTGCTCGCTTATTGTATCATATAATTGTTGACACCATTGTGTCAGCAATTATATGATAACAAGAAAGTGTTTGAAAGGCGACTTTCTGATGAAAGTAGATAGACTTGTCAGTATTATTATGATACTTCTTGAAAAAAAGCGGGTTGGCGCACAGGAATTAGCTGATATGTTTGAGGTCTCGCCCCGCACAATTTATCGTGATATAGATGCGATTAGCATGGCCGGTATTCCAGTTTGTTCAACATCCGGAGTGGGTGGCGGTTTTGAAATTATGCCGGAATACAAGGTAGATAAACAGGTTTTCTCAAAGGATGACCTTTCGGCACTGCTGATGGGGCTGACCAACCTTTCGAGTATGGTGCGAGGAGAAGATTTTACACACGCATTAGCAAAGGTTAAGAGCTTTATTCCCACCGATCAAGCGAGAGATATTGAGATAAAGGCGAATCAAATTTGTATTGATCTAAATCCTTGGATGGGAAATGGGAATATAAAACGGTCTTTAGAGATTGTGAAAAGCGCTTTGCAGGAAAACAAGCTGCTTTCCTTTGCATATATGGACGGTCATGGTAATAAAACCAGCAGAATTGTTGAGCCATATCAGCTTGTGTTAAAAAGCAGCCATTGGTATTTCCAAGGGTATTGCCGTAGCAAAAATGACTATCGGCTGTTTCGTCTATCCAGAATGACGGAGTTACAAATGCTACAAGAAATATATAAACCTCGTGATTATGAAAAGCCGATTTTGGATTTTGAGGGAATCTTGGAAACGCTTCAAATGGATATAAAAATCCGTGTCCATAAATCTATATTGGATCGGGTGCTTGAATTTTGCACTTACGATCGTCTTACCCCCGATGGGGAGGATTACTATCTCGTAAACTACCCATTCATTGAACGGGATTATTACTACGATATGCTCCTCAGCTTTGGGGATAAATGTGAATGTTTGGAGCCTGCTCATGTCCGTGAAGAAGTAAAACGCAGGATACAAAGCATGGCCTCCATATACTGCAAAAAGTGAAATTAAATATCTTGGAGTGCTAAAGCCTCGGCGCTGAATGCGTCTGGGGCTTTAGCTTTCTTATGCTGTTCTTTTTCACATAATCCTAAAACTCCGGGGTCTTTGACCGGTATTTATGTCTAGGTTTTCAAAGCTCCATTTGTCCATGTAGTCGTTGAACTCAAAATTCTCTGATTTGAAGTTATACTTTGATCGATAAAGCGTATGATTTCTCACGTTTCATAACCATTGTATCACATTGCCCGATATTTTTCAAATACTTTTCGTTTAGGAATCCGTATGCCGTGGTGCTTTGAAGTGTATTATAGTCTTAACAACACACCCACAATAAC
>CAZUSM010000060.1:0-8741 GCA_964623675.1 uncultured Oscillospiraceae bacterium | reverse complement strand
ACATTTTCAACAGGGTTTTCAACAGCACAATGTGAATAAAACCCGTATAAACCCCGCAATCAGGTTGACATAACGCAAATTATTTTTTGTTTCTTATTGTTACGGAGATAATGCAATAAGTTTACAAGCGGTGAATGAGTGAAAATAAAAATCGGGACGTGAGCAAGCTGCCCGCGTCCCGTGGATGGGTTATAATTCGATTTGCAAAGTCACGGCGGTAATCGTTACCCTTGCCGTCGGCATACGAGGGCGTATCCGGCGCAAGTCATTCTTCCTCATTGTTTGTGTCCGGCTCGTGCCATTCCTGCAAAACCGCTTGCACCTGCGCAATAAGCTCTTCCTTGTTCGGAATCACATAGGTATATCGCGAGGCGAAAATGTTGTTGGACAGGCCGCCGAGGGCGTACTCCGCCTCCACGTTTGATTTGTCGGTGCAGAGAATGATGCCTATCGGTGGGTTGTCGTCGGGGTCGTTGACCTCGGCGGCATAGTAGTTGAGATACATATTCAGCTGGCCGACGGATTCCGGCAACAGCTTCACGGTTTTCAGCTCGATGAGCACATAGGCGCGTAGGGGCTTGTTATAAAAAACCATGTCCACATAATAGTGATTGTTGTTGAGCGTGACCCGCTGCTGAGTTCCGACGAACATGAAGCCACGCCCCAGCTCCAAAAGGAAGGTTTCAATCTGCTGCACAAGCGCCTTTTCCAAATCGCTTTCCATGACCGGCTTGTTTTCCGGGATGCCCAAAAATTCAAAAACATAAGGGTCTTTGATGATGTCACCGGGCGAGGTCATTTCAATGCCTTTTTGCGCGAGGGCGAGCACGGTTTCCTTGTTCGCCTTGCCGTCAGAGAGCAGCAGCCTTTCATAAAGCGAGGTTGTCATCTGCCGCTTCAACTCGCGGACAGACCAGCCGGAGTTGACGGCCTCTTTTTCATAAAAGCCGCGCTTATCCGTGTCGGAAATAGAAAGCAGCTCGCAGTAATGCGTCCATGTCAATTTGCCAGTCACCGACTGGCAAATCGGATAGGCGAGATAAAATGCGCGCATGTTTTGAAGATTTGAGCGCGAAAAGCCCTTGCCGAACTCTTTCGTCAAGACCCGTGACAGCTCTTTCAGCGTCTGCTGTCCGTACTCGGCGCGTTCTCTGTTTTGCTGCTCATGCTCCACAATGATGCGCCCGATGCTCCAGTAAGTGGTCAGCAGTTCGGTGTTGATTTGCCGCGCCGTATTCTGCCGGGCGGACTGCAAAACATCTTTGATTTCGTTTATCATATCGCCGTATTTTGAAAGCTCGTTCATGACGATTCTCCTTTCTGTTGTGCCCGGTTTTTCGGTAACATTCACTGACCGGTGTGCTATGTCCGTTTTTCTCTATTCTACCACACCGGCGGGAGCATTTCCACAGTGCATTTGAAAACAGCCTGCATTAGGCTTTTAATATGTATTCATCGAAATTGTTTGTTGACTGTCACGGCGGGGGATAGTAAAATAAAAGGCGTGAAATATGTTGCGAAAAGGAGGGCGCGGCTTATGAAGCGCGGCTTCAGATGGGACAAGAAGTATCTCCATTGGGGGATAACGGCGTTTTGCGTCATCGCGTGCGCGATAGTGTTTTACATGGCGCTCAACTATATTTCCCTTGTGTGGCAGGGGCTGAAAACGCTGATGAATATATTAAGCCCGTTTTTATGGGGGCTTGTGATAACCTATCTCATGCTGCCGTGCATGTCGGCGCTTGAAAGGGCTGTGTTCGCGCCGCTGGGCAAGCGGATTTATAAAAACAACGCCAAGCACAGCGGGGAAAAGCTCGCCCGCGGCCTCGCGGTGCTGCTGACGGAGATAATACTGCTGGTGATTCTCGCGGCGTTGGTTTATCTCATCATCCCTCAGCTTTATCAAAGCTTGGAGACCATGGTCAAAAACAGCAATTATTACATATCCAACGCCAGCCTCTGGGTCGAGCGCCTTTTGAGCGATTACCCGGCGGTTGAGGAATACGTCATGCAAGCCCTCGGCAGCGTGAACGATGAGCTTGTCAAATGGATTCAAACCACGCTCCTGCCCGAACTCGGCAGCCTCGTGGCGAACGTCACGACGGGGGTATATTACGTCGTCATGGCGGTGTATAACCTCATCATCGGTATCATCGTCTCGGTTTATATCCTCGCCAATCACGAGCTGTTTTCCGCCAACGCCAAGCGCTGGCTTTACAGCCTTTTCTCCGTCGAGACCGCGCACAAAATCCGCCGCGCGCTCGCATTCACGGACAAAACCTTCTCCGGCTTCATAAACGGCAAGCTCCTCGACTCGGCCATCATCGGGCTCATCTGCTATATCGGCTGCGCGCTTTTGGACATGCCCTATGCGCTGTTGGTCAGCGTTATCGTCGGCGTGACGAATGTGATTCCGTTTTTCGGCCCGTTCATCGGCGCGGTGCCGAGCGCGCTTATCATTCTGCTTGTCGACCCGGTCAAGTGCCTCATCTTCGTGGTGTTCATCATCATCTTGCAGCAGCTTGACGGCAATGTCATCGGGCCGAAAATCCTCGGCAGCTCCATCGGCATCAATGGCTTTTGGGTCATGTTCTCCATCATTCTCGGCGGCGGGCTGTTCGGCTTTTGGGGGATGCTGCTGGGTGTGCCGGTGTTCGTGGTCATTTACACCGCCATCAACGCCCTCATCGACAAAAAGCTGAAAAAAAGCGATCTCCCGTGGGAGACCGCAGATTATATAAACCTTGATTACATCGACCCCGTCACCTACGCGCCGGTGAAAAAGCCCACCGGGCACGAGGACGACGAGACGGACGGAGAAACAGACGCGGAATAATCACCGGTGGCGGAGGGTGTCGTGCGCCGCTTTCAGCGCGGCGCACAGCGCCTCAACGTCGTCCTCGGTGGTGAAGCGCGAAAGCCCGATGCGAAGCGCGCCGTCAATGTCGCGCGGCGACATGCCGATTGCCTCCAGCACGTGGCTGCGCGCGCCCTTTTTGCACGCCGAGCTTTTGGAGACATACACCTCGCGCGCCTCCAGCGCGTTCATCAGCACCTCACTCCGCCAGCCGGGCAGGGAAATGCTGAGTATGTGTGCCGAGGGGGTGTCGAGGTATTTAAGCTCCGGGATATCGCGCGCAAGGCGAGCGATAATCTCCGCCTTTTGTGAGGCCATGCGCGGCAGAGCCTCCGGCATGGCGAGCCGCGCCGCCTCCGCCGCCGCGCCGAGCGCGGCGATGGCGGGCATGGCCTCCGTGCCCGCGCGGCGGGCATTTTCCTGCGCCCCGCCGCATATAAACGGCTTCAAGCGCAGTCCGTTTTTTATGTACAGCGCGCCGATGCCCTTGGGCGCGTGGATTTTGTGCCCGCTGATGCTTATCATGTCCGCGCCGAGCGTGCGCGGCGTGAACGGCATTTTCATGAACGCCTGAACCGCGTCCGTGTGCAGCAGCGCGGCGGACTTTGCCTCGCGCAGCACCTGCGACACCCCGGCGATATCCGTCACCGCGCCCGTTTCGTTGTTGACCAACATCAAAGAAACGAGTATAGTATCATCACGCAGTGCGTTTTTCACGTCCTCCGGGCGTATTGCGCCCGTTGAATCGGGCTTGAGAAGCGTCACGTCGTACCCGCGGTGCGCAAGCTCGTCGAGCGCTTTGCGCACGGCGTCATGCTCGACGGCGGAGGATATGATGTGCTTGCCGCGCCGCTGCATGCTCTCCGCGCCGGAGATGAGCGCCCAGTTGTCGCTCTCCGAGCCGCACGAGGTGAAAACCAGCTCCTTCGCCTCACAGCCGAGGGCGCGCGCGGTTTGCTCGCGCGCGGTGTCGAGCAGCTTTTTGGCCTCTCTGCCCTTGGTGTGGGTCGAGCTTGGGTTGCCGTAAACGTTCGTCATCGCGTTCAGCGCGGCCTCGGCGGCCTCCGGGCACACGCGCGTCGTCGCTGAATTGTCAAAATAATGTTCCATAGCTATCACACTTCACTTGTCAAAATTGAGGATATCACGATGAAGTATATTATAACCACTCTCGGCTGCAAGGTCAACCAGTATGAAACTCAGGCGATGGAGACGCTGCTCGCCGCGCGCGGGCACAGCCCCGCCGCCCCCAGAGAGACGGCGGACGCCGTCATCGTCAACACCTGCGCCGTCACGGCTGAAAGCGCGCGCAAATCCCGCCAGGCCATTCGCCGCCTGCGCGACGAAAACCCCGGCGCGGTGCTGGCCGTGTGCGGCTGCTACAGCCAGCTTGAGCCGGACGAGGCGGAGAGCCTCGGCGCGCGCGTCATCTTCGGCGCGGCGGATCGCGGCAAGCTGGTCGAGGCCGTTGAGCGCGCCGTTGCCGAGGGCGCGGCTTGCCGCAATATCGACGAGCCGTTCAAGCGCCGCGCGATTGAGCACCTGCCGGCCGGCGCTGTGAGCGGGCGCACGCGCGCCATGCTGAAAATCCAGGACGGCTGCGTCAATTTCTGCACGTATTGCATCATCCCTTACACCCGCGGCCGCCTGTGCTCACTGCCGATTGAGGACGCCGCGCGCGAGTGCGCGCGCTTAAACGCCGAGGGGTATCATGAGCTTGTGCTCACCGGCATCGAGGTCGCGTCCTACGGGGTGGATTTGCCCGGCAAGGTGGACTTGGCCGACGTCATTCTCGCCTGTGCCGCCGCCGCGCCCGACATGCGCATTCGTTTGAGCTCGCTTGAGCCCACCGTCATCACCGAGGACTTCTGCCGCCGCCTTGCCGCGACGGGCAAGCTCTGCCGCCACTTCCACCTTTCGCTCCAATCCGGCTGTGACAAGACCCTCAAGGCCATGAACCGCAAGTATGACACCGCGCGCTTTTTCGCGGCCACGGAGCTTTTGCGGCGTTATTTCCCCGGCTGCGGCATCACCTGCGACCTCATCACGGGCTTCCCCGGCGAGGACGAGGCCGACCACGCCGCCACGCTGGACTTCATCAAAAAGTGCGCCTTTTCGGATATGCACGTGTTCCCGTACTCCCGCCGCCCCGGCACACCGGCGGACAAGATGGACGGTCAGAACGAGCGCGCCGTGAAAGAGCGCCGCGCCAAGGAAGCGCGCGACATCGCGCACGAGATGAAGCTGGCCTTTTTGAATGAAAGCGTCGGCAAGACCCTGCCCGTGCTCTTTGAAACGCCGTGCGACGGCGGCTTTTCCGGCCACAGCGACACTTATCTGCTCGTGCGCGCCGAGGGCGATGATCTTCGCGGCAAAACGCTCAATGTCCGCGTCACGGCGCGTGACGGCGAGGAGCTTGTCGGCGAAATAGTCAAGGAGGCGTGATGATGAGCGAGCGCGTTTATAACTTTTCCGCAGGCCCCGGCGTCATGCCGGAGTGCGTCCTCGAAAGGGCGGGCGCGGAGATAATGAATTATAAGTCCAGCGGCATGTCCGTCATGGAGATGAGCCACCGCAGCGCCGTTTTTCAAGAGATTTTCGACGAGACGAAGGCGAAGCTGAAGGCGCTGCTCAATGTCCCGGACACGCACGAGGTGCTTTTTCTCCAGGGCGGGGCGACGCTGCAATTTGCCGCCATACCCATGAACCTCATGCACTCCGGCGCGGCGGATTACGCCGTCACGGGCAACTTCTCCGCCAAGGCCGCCCGCGAGGCGGCAAAGTACGGCGCGGCGCACATCGCCGCCGACACCGCCCCCACGGGGCATGACCGCATCCCCGCGCAATCGGAGCTTCAACTCAGCCCAGACGCCGATTATTTTTATTATTGCGCCAACAACACCATTTACGGCACAGAGTGGCATTATACCCCCAAGGCGAATGCGCCCTTGGTGTGCGACATGTCCTCCGATATCCTTTCAACGCCGATAAACGTGGCCGATTTCGGCCTCATTTACGCCGGGGCGCAAAAGAACATGGCGCCCGCGGGGCTGACCGTGGTGATAATCGACAAGCGCCTTGCCGGGCGCGAAATGGCGATAACCCCGGAGATAATGAGCTATAAAACCCTCATCGACAAGGACTCCATGCTCAACACGCCCCCCTGCTGGTGCATTTACATGCTCTCGCTCGTGCTCGACTGGGTGCGCGCCGAGGGCGGGCTTGAGGCGATGGACGCCCGCCGCCGTGAGCGCGCCGGGATAATTTACGACGTGCTGGATAACAGCCGCCTTTATATCCCCCACGCGCAAAAGGACGCGCGCAGCTTCATGAACGTCACGTTCAAAACCCCCTCGCCGGAGCTGGACGCGGAGTTTGTCAAGGGCGCGGCGGCGCGGGGCTTGGTCAACGTCAAGGGGCACAAGCTCGCCGGGGGCATGCGCGCGTCACTTTATAACGCCATGCCGATTGCCGGAGCAAAGGAGCTTGCCCGGTATATGAAAGAATTCGAGGTGCAGCATGTTTAAGATAAAAACCATGAACGCGATTTCCCCCGTGGGGCTCAATACGCTCGAAAAGCTCGGCTGCGCCGTCGGCGCGGACGAGCCGCGCCCCGACGGCATGCTCATCCGCTCGGCGGATTTGCACGGCTATGACTTCAACCCCGAACTCCTCGCCATTGCGCGCGCCGGCGCGGGGTACAATAATATCCCCATCGACGACTGCGCCGAGCGGGGCATCGTCGTGTTCAACAGCCCCGGCGCGAACGCCGAGGCGGTCAAAGAGCAGGAGCTGTGCTCACTCGTGATGGCCTCGCGCGATGTTCTGGGCGCGATTGACTGGGTCAAGTCCATCGCCGACAGGGGAGAGGAGATCCCCAAGCTGGTCGAAAAGGGCAAGTCGCAGTTTTCAGGGCCTGAGCTTTTGGGCAAGAGCCTGGGCGTGGTCGGCCTCGGTGCGGTGGGCGCGCTCGTCGCCAACATGGCGCTGGAGCTTGGCATGACGGTTTACGGCTATGACCCCTTCATGTCCGTCGCCGCCGCGTGGCAGCTTTCCCGCGAGGTCATCCGCTGTGAAAATATTGAGGATATTTACCGCAACAGCGATTATATAAGTATAAATGTCCCATATACCGACGAAACCCACCACATGTTCAACGCCGACGCCTTTTCCAAAATGCGCCGCGGCGTCAGAATCGTCAACGAATCGCGCGCCGAGGTGGTGGACGACGTCGCCATGACGGCGGCGCTGGAGGAGGGGACGGTCGCCCGCTATGTCACGGACTTCCCCAACGAGACCATTTTGAAGGCGAAAAACGTCATCGCCATGCCTCACCTCGGTGCGGTCACGCCCGAAAGCGAGGACCGCTGCGCCGATATGGCCGCCAAAGAGCTTTATGATTATCTTTTGAACGGCAACATCAAAAACTCCGTCAACCTCCCCAACGCCTCTCTCTCGCGCATGGGCGTGTGCCGCTTGTGCGTCATTCACCGCAACGTCCCCCGCATGCTCACGCGCATACTTGATTTCATCAGCGACAGAAACATAAACGTCGAGCACATGATCAACAAGCCGCGCGGCGAGTATGCCTACACCATCGTCGACCTCGGCGATGCCATTGACGACAGTGTTGCCGACGCCATTGCCGAAATGGCGGACGTTTTGCGTGTGCGCGTTCTGCGCTGAGGTGGCCGCATGACCGAAAAGCTGTATTATTCCGACTCTCATCTCTCCCGCTTCACCGCGCGCGTTGTCGACTGCCGCGAGGAAAAGGGCGGCTTTCGCGTCGCGCTGGACAAAACCGCGTTCTTCCCTGAGGGCGGCGGACAGGCCGCCGACACCGGGCATATCGGCTCGGTACGCGTCCTCGACGCGCATGAGCGCGACGGCGTGGCCTGGCATTACACCGCCTCGCCCATCCCCGTGGGCGAGGAATGCGAGTGCGAAATCGACTTTGAACAGCGTTATCGCCGCATGCAAAATCACTCCGGCGAGCACATCGTCTCCGGCATCACCCACGCCCTGCACGGGGCGGACAATGTCGGCTTTCACATGGGCGCGGAGTGCATGACCATCGACTTTGACAAAGAGCTGGACTGGGACGCGCTCATGGAAATCGAGCGCCGCGCCAACGAGGCCGTGCGCGCGAATTTGCCCATCAAGGCCACGTTCCCCGATGACGCCGCGCTAAAAACGCTCGATTATCGCAGCAAGCTGGAGCTGACGGAAAATGTTCGCATTGTCGAGATTCCGGGCATTGACCTTTGCGCCTGCTGCGCGCCCCACGTGTCGCACACCGGCGAGGTCGGGCTTATAAAAATTCTCGACGCCGTGCGCCATCGCGGCGGCGTGCGCGTCAGCCTCGTGTGCGGCATGGATGCGCTCGATACAGTCCGCGACATGCAAAAAAACGTCACCGACGCCGGACGGCTTTTGAGCGCCAAGCGCGCCGAGGTCGCCGCCGCCGTTGAGCGCGTCCTTGCGCAGGAGCAGGCGCTCAAGGCGCGCATTGCCGCCCTCGGCATGGCGCATGCCCGCCTCATCGCCGCAGGGGAGACGCCGCGCGAGGGGAATATATGCGTTTTTGACGATATCCTCGACGAGGCCGCCCTGCGCGAGCTTGTCAATCTCCTTGCCGACAAATGCACCGGCTACGCCGCCGCATTCTCCGGCGACGACGAGCGCGGCTACCGCTACATCATCGGCTCGCGCCATGTCGACCTGCGAAAGGCCTCGCGCGAGATAAATGCAGGCATATCCGGCCGCGGCGGCGGCAAGCCCGAAATGATCGAGGGCCGCGCCATGATGCCCGCCGCCGAGATACGCCGTTTTGTCGAAAATAAACTCGATTAGACAAAACAGTCAAAATTGTATAACAATTTTC
>CAZUSM010000059.1:0-8768 GCA_964623675.1 uncultured Oscillospiraceae bacterium | reverse complement strand
TGCCGATATACACCACGCAGTCGGCAAACTCCTTTGCGATGAGCAGGTTTTCAATTTGCGACTCCTGCATGGAGTTTGTGGCCATGACGGAAATTGCGTTCATGGCGCTGTCGATGGTCTCCTGCGAGGCGGTTTCCGCCGAGGCCGCCGTTTGCAGCAGCTCCAGCGCCTCATCGCGCGAGACCTGCCGCGTCAATCTCGCCTCGGCGAAATACTCCGTGCCCTCTCCCCCGGCGCTCAGCTCTGCGGCCTCGGCGCTGGCGTTGAGCATGGCCGCGTCCTCGGCGGACACCATTTCAGCATCCGGGCTGCCCCAGCGGCTGTTATACGACCAGTTGAGCGCCACCGCCGCCCCCACGAACACAAGCACCGCCAGCATGGTGATATTTCTTTTCCTGTTTTTCATTGCTTTTCTGCTCCTCCCTTTTCATTGAGTCATTTTGAGTATCGTTATTTTATCAGATGCAAAACCAGTATATGAACTGACCGCGCGAATAATATCCAGCCTGACCTTCGCGTCCCCCGCGCCGTCGCAAACGACAACCACGCCGCTTTCCGACACTATAACCTCCGCGCGCCCGACGCCGCTTGTGCAGGAAAGCACAGCTTCAAGCGGATTGTCGGAATCGCCGGAGGCGGTGAGGGCGCTGCCCTTGCCGGGGATGAGCATTAGCACCACGCCGAGAACGAGAATAATGAGCGGGTATTTGAACTTTTCAAGCGTCGAGGCGATTTTGGTCGGTTCATCCAATGCTTATCCACTCCACTCTTTCCGGCGGTATGCCCAGCTCTGAGGCAAGAATATCCTCAATCTTTTTTCTCTCCGGCGCTGTCGCCTCGGCGGTGATGCGCGCCGAGTGCGGAATCCACGCGGCTTCCGCGCCCCATTGAAGCTCCACCTCAACGGCCTTGACGCTCACGCCCAGCTTTTCGGCCTTGTCTGAAATATATGCCGCGCACTCGGCTTGTATAACCGTTCTGTTGAGCCTGTCGGATATCTCGTCCCCGCGTTGGGTTATGCCCGCCTCGCGCTCGCGATAGCTTGAAACAAGGCGCGCGTAGTAATCAAAATCAAAATCTCTCAGGGGCGATATGGCCGTGATGATGAGGACGCATGAGCACAAAATGCCCGTCACGCGCTTGACCGAGCCGTCGGGGATAATGCTGCACACGACGCCGCAGAGTATGGAAAGGGCGCAAATTTCGCGGATAACAGCACTCATGACACGCTCACCATCCTTATCGCCGTGGTGAATGAAATGAACAGCATTATCGCGCAGCACCCCACAAGCCCCAAAAGTATGCCAAGCGCCGTGCCTACGTCGTTTATAAACGCGGACAGCTTGACGTTCGGCACCATGTCGCAGGCGCAGGCCGCCGCGCGAAAAAGAAGCAGCTTCGCCGAAAGCGCGGCAAACGGCGCGGCGCACAGCGCCGCCACCGCCACAAGGCTCAGCGCCCCTGCGGAGTTTTTGATTATCCCCGCCGCCGAGAGCAGCGTGGCCGCCGCGTCGGATATTATCCCGCCGACGACAGGGAGCGCGGTGGAGATGACCGTGCGCGCCGTGCGCGCCGCGACGGCGTCCACCCCACTCGTCACTATCCCCGTCAAGCCGATATACCCGCTGAAAACGATGGTGAAGCCTGTCATGAACGTGGTTGCAAGCCATTTTGAAAAGCGCTGACAGCTTTTGAGCACGGGATTGTCGAATATCGCACCGGAGAGAGCGAGGGCAAGATATGCGTACACCAGCGGAATGACAAAGCCCTGCGCCGCGCTCATGAGTATGTCAATGGCGATGCACACCGCCGCACAGCGCGCCGAGGCCGACACAAGCGCACCGCACACCCCCGCCGCCGTGAACACCGCCGGTAGCGCCGCGCGGGAATAGTCCGACATCTGCGTGAGCGCGATTGAAGTCTGCTCAACAAGCCCGTCCAGCCCGCCGATGAGCGTCCCGGCGGCGGCACAGACGGCGGCGATTGAAATATAATCCCGAATGGCGGGGTCTTTGGCAAACGACCCGGTCAAGGCCGAGCACACAGCGATTGCCACGAGGCCGAGAACGTCCGATATATTCTCTTTTACCTCGCGCCGAAGCTCCAACAGGCATTTGTCAAACAAACGCGCAAGCGCACCCTGTGCGTCATATCGCCCGTCGGCGTTGAGACTGCCGCTTATCTCCTTTGTCTCATCGGGCAGGACGCTTTGCGCATTTTCAATGCCGGTCAAGCGCGCCACGCTGTCCGTGGTGTCGTCGGCAAAGGCCGACGACATGAGCACAGGCAGGAAAAGAAAAGCAAATAAGAGACAACGAAAAATCTTTTTCACACCATGCCCCCTATCATGCGCAGCATGCTGATTATAAGCGGCATGGAAACGCTCATGGCGCAGAGCGTCCCCGCAAGCTCGACGGCGGAGGCCGTCGCGGCTTGGGCGGCGTCGCGGCAAAGGTCTGCGGTCAGCTTTGTCACGACGGCGATGGCGGTGCACTTGAATATGGGCGCGATGAACGTGTCCGACGTGCCGACAAGAGTTTTGACCGTTTTGGTCAGTGTTGAAAGCTCCCCGGCAAAACCGAGGGCGGAGGCGGCAATAATCGCGACTGTGGCCGCGCCGATGACGAGAGACATTTCCGGGTTCGTCCGCCGTATCAACAGCCCCGCCACTGCCGCAAGGAGCGCCGCCGCAGCGGATTTAAATATCAATTCCATATCAAAGCCCGAAAAGTGTCTTGATGAGGTCAAAAAGCTCGCTTATCTTGCGAACCACCACCATCAGCACGACGACCAGCGCGGTTATCGTGGTCATGAGCGCCTGTTCATCGCGCCCGGAGCGCTGGAGCAGGATGTTCAGCACCGCCACCAGTATCCCGACCGCCGCAATTTTGAAAATCAAGTCAACATCCATTTGTAAAGCCCCTATATCAGCATGATTACCAGTATAAGCCCCGCCGAGGCCGAGACGCCGAGGGTGAGCCGCCGCTTGTCGGCGTGCTCCGCGCGAGCCGCGCAGAGCGCGCGATTGAGCGCACCCTCGCAATTGGCAATTGCGTCAAGCTGGGTCGACAATTCACCCCGCCCCAAAACCTGACCGAGAGCGATGAAATCATTCAGCTCGTCCGCGCCCAGCGCGGAAAGCTCACGTCGCGCGCATTCCGCCCAAAGCTCACAGAATTCACTTTTGCCGAGGAATGTGAGCTTTTCGCACAGTGCGGTGAAAAATCGCCGCACGTCACCCTCTGTGCGCCTGGACAGCATGTCCGCAAGCACGGGGAGAGACGCAAGGCGTGCGCCAAGCTCCACGCGCATTTGGCTCAATGCGCCGCACAGCGTTTCCAGCGCGTGTATTCTCGCCTTTTCTCGCCAGAGCTTCATCAGTCCCAGCGAAAAGCAGCCGGAGAACGCCATGATAGCGCCGAAAAAGCGAATCAATTGAGGCGGCGGCATGAATATGTCCTTTTCCCGTCGACGGCGCGGATTTCAAGCGCGCAGTCGAATATGTTCTCGTCCAAAAGTGCACGATACAGCGCGCGGCGTGACATGCTTTCGGCGGAGTCACTGTGTGCCGTGGCGAGAAGCGCCACGCCGCAGCCGCTTATTTCGCGCATTGCGGCAATGTCGCCTGAATCCGTTATCTCGTCCACGGCGATATACTGCGGGTTCATCGCGCGCAGGAGCATCAGCGCCGCGCGGCTTTTGCGCACGCCGGTCAAAACATCCGTGCGCACGCCCAAGTCAAATGCCGTGCCCGCGCCGTCATCGGCAGCAAGCTCGCCGCGCTCATCCGCCACGGAAACATTCGCCCCGGAGTTTGAAAGGCGGCGGACAAGCTCACGCAAGGCCGTCGTTTTCCCGCCGCCCGGCGGCGAGATAATCAGCACACTTTTGCGCGCCCCGCGCGTCATCTCGTTATATGCAATGTCCATGTTGCCGGAAAACTCATGCGGGATACGTATGTTCAGCGAGGTCACGCGCCGAAAGGCGCTCACCTCGCCCGACTGCACCGCCGCCGCGCCGCACACCCCGATTCTCAGCCCGCGAGCGAATATGTATCCCTCGCGAAGCTCATTTATGTGCGTATGCAGTGATGCGCCGGTGGCGCGCTCCAAGACGCAGTTTATATCTCGTTCGGTCACGGCACGGCTTGACAGCGGCGTTTCACGCCCGGCGACAAGCTCCGTAGGCGCGTGGCCGAGGCGCAAGCGGATTTCCTCAGCAGCGGTGAGTGCTCCGCGCGCGGTCATATCAACAAGCCCGTCCGGCAAAAGCGAAAGGGCGTTTTGCGTGTAGTGCATTCGATGGCCTCCGTAGATAATGCTTGATAATATCTATGCCGTTGTTAATGAATTATTCTTGAAACCTCAAGCAAGTTGTGGTATGATTTAACGCGTACTTAACGCCCGGCGCAGTCGGGTTAACGATTGGAGAGAAATAAAAATGGAAATGAAAGTACTGTGGGCCGGCGCACTGTTTTTTGCGGGTTGGCTTTGGTTTTTCCTTTTCGTCAGACAGTTTATTTTTGATTTCGCGGTTGCGTTTCCGCTCATCAGCGGCATGAACCGCACACGCGAGGGGCTGATGCACAAATCCGCCACGCGCTACACCGTTATCTCCGCAATTATATGCGGGCTGCTTATCGGCGCTGTGCTGTTCGTGATAATTCGGTTTTGCGCAACGTATCTGATGATCAGCTTCTTTGCCGGCGGGGCGCTCACCTTTGTGCTGTATCTCAACAAGTTCACGCCGAAAAATCGCCAAATGTTCGACGCGTTTTGCGCGACCTATTATCAGTTTGTCCCCGATGATGAGCTGCGCACAGCGATGTACAACAAAAAGCCCAGCCAGATGAAGCAGCGCCTTCACGCGATGGAGATTTCAACCGACTTCATCCCGAAATTCAAGGATTAAACACACAGATATGCGAAAACGCCCCGCTGAAAAACTCAGCGGGGCGTTTGGCATTGTAGTGATGTTATTTGTTCGGCCAAGGGGACAGCTTGCCGCGCGTGACGAGGAAAGCGCGGTCTGCAAGCTCGGCCATGGGTGTGTCGGAGAGAGAATCGGAGTAAAAGCACTCTGTGTGCGCGCCGGGGTACTGCTCATGAAAACGGCGCACTTTTTCAACATCGTGGCAGTTTTTGCCCGTGATGCGGCCGGTTTTGCTGTCCATGCGCGTGGCGATGAGGCGCACACCGAGCTTATCCGCCGCAGTGCGGAGCAAGAATTCGGGCGAGGCGGATATGATGATATCATCGTCCTTTTTCTGCGCAAGATACCACTCGCCCACCCCGTCAAACTTCTCTTTCCAAAAGTCATCCACAACGCGCTCGGCGTCGATATAGCGGACGAATGAGAAAAGCTGCTCTTTGAGCGCCGTCATGTCGATTTTGCCGAGCGCCTTTTTCGCGCCCATGAACAACGTGCGCGGCACGGTGCGCAATATGGCCGAGGGATAGCGCTTCAAGCAATAGAGATAAAACGTGACGGAGCTGTCGCGGATATAGATTGTCTCGTCGAAATCGTAGGTGTTCATGATGCGTCAGAGAACGTAACGGACATAATCAGACTTGCGGGGCTTGGCCTCCGGCGCTTCGTCGGGATAGCCGAGGATGCAGTTGCCGATGCCGATATAATCGCCCTCGATGCCCCACTTTTTCAGCAGCGCCTTGCCCTCGTCGCCGTCAAAAACCTCGCGCGCACGGTTGACCCAGCATGAGCCGAGTCCGATGGCGTGAGCCGCGTTCATGAGGTTGCCCATGACGAGACTGCCGTCGGGGACAGCGTTGGCGTTGCCCGCGTCCGCGAGCACGACAAGCACGGTCGGCGCGCCGTAAAACGGGTCATGGCTCGCGCCCATGACGGCGGCATTGAGTTTGGAGAGGGTTTTGATGTCCTCCGCATTCTGCACGGCGACGATGATGGGCGACTGGCGGTTCATGGCCGTGGGGGCGTAGACGCCGGCCTCAAGCACGGTGTCAAGCTCTTCGCGGGTGATTTGGTCGGCCTTATAGCGGCGGACACTGCGGCGGGATATGAGGTCGGAAACGGTTTGATTCATGGTGATTTCTCCTTTTATGTTACTTATTATATATTGTTCTGTATACGTTTGCGAAAATCGCGGCAGAGAGGACAAGCTCGAATATGGCCGCCGTGAACGCGGAGAACACACCACACACGGCAAGCGCAATCAGCAAGCAACGACCGAGAACGAATATCGCGGCATTTTGCATTGACGCATGATACGTCAGCTTCGCCATGCGCACGGCAATCGGCAAGCGGCTCAGCTCATCGGCCATGATGAGCACATCTGCGGAATTGAGCGCCGCTTGCGAGCCGAGTGAGGCGATGGAAACACCGACGTCGGCGCGCTCCAGGGCTTCAAGGTCGCTCGCGTGGTCGCACACCACGGCAAGGGACGAGCGCTCCGGCTTTGTCGCGAGGATATACTCAACGGCGGACACCTTGCTCTCCGGCGTCAGCTCCGGCTTGACCATGTCGAAGTTCAGTGACGAAGCCACAGGGCGGGCAATCGAGCGCACGTCGCCCGTCAAAAGCACGGTGTTCTTCACGCCGAGGACTCTCAGCTCCTCCAGCGCATCAAACGCGCCCTCTCGCACCTTGTCCGAGACAATGAAATATCCGCAATACTTGCCGTTGACGGCCACATGTATTGCCGCGCCGCCTCGGCGCGGCACTTCGCAGTGAACACCGTGCTCCTCCAAAAGCGCGGCATTGCCGACATAGATATGATCCCCGCGCACAAGGGTGCTTATGCCGCGCCCCGGTATGCTCTCGGTTTTCACGCTCTCGCGCGAATCGCGCTCAAAGCTGCCGCAGGCGGCGCAAATCGCGCGCGCCACGGGGTGGGGCGAATACTGCTCGGCGCGCGCGGCGGTGAGCAGCAGGTCATAATCCGTCATGCCAACAGGCTCAATGTCGATGATGGTGCAGCGCCCCTCGCTTATCGTGCCGGTTTTGTTGAAAATCATGGTTTTCGTGCGAGCAAGCGCCTCGACAAAGCGCGTCCCCTTTATCACCACGCCGCGTCGCGCCGCGATTGTCACGCCGCCCAAGAAACCGAGGGCGGACACAGCCGAATACACCGCCGTGTTCCCCAGCGCGAGCAGCACACCCGCGCGGCATATCCACACGCGCCACTCGCCCGTGAGTATCGGCAGTAAAATGGCAAGCACCAAGGCCGCGACAGAGACAATTGGCGTGAACACGTCCGCAAACTTGTCCACGCGCTTTTCGTAATCGGATTTATAGCGCGCGGCGTCCTCCGCAATGTCGGCGACGCGCTGGGCAAAGGAATCGTGGAAATTGCGCGTCACGCGAATGCGCAAGGGCGCGTCGATGTTGACGCAGCCGGAGAAAACGCGGCTTCCGCGCGCCACGGTGTAGCTTTCCGAGGAATCCGTCAGCGGAGACGGGTCAAGCGCGCTCATCCCCTTGACGACAATGCCGTCCAGCGCGAGGACATCGCCCTCGGCCACGGCCATAATGTCGCCCACGGCGACCTTTTCCAGCTCGGTTTTTTCGAGAAGCCCGCGCTCGTTTTCAATCAAAACCTCGTCGGGCATCGGTATAATCATCTCGTCGCACATTTTGCGGGCGAGGCTTTGGCACAACGCCTCAATCAGCTTTGCCGCGCGGTATAACAGCATCAGCGCCGCGCCGCCGCGATAATCCCCGGCGGCGAAAACCGCCACGGCGGCGATAATCGCGGGTATGCTGTCGTCGAGATAGTTCCCGGCGGCAAGCTGCTCAATGGCGCGCATGAGCGCGCCGTACAGCGCCGCGAGAAGCGGCACGGCGAACACCACAAGCACCACCCAGCCCTCAACGCGCAGTATGCACGCCGCGAAAAACAGCGCCAGCGCCGCACCGACTTGGATGAGGCTCACTTTTTCCAGCCCCAAATCCGTCTGCGCATGCATAAGCGTCGGGGAGGCGGCGCGGGCGGGTCTTTTCGGCGCGGGCGGTTTCATGTGCCGCTGCTTTGTCTCTTTTTGCGGGTAATGCTTACTCATTTTTATCTCTTTCCTTTGCTCTTGCAATCGCAAGACGAATTATAAACACAACAATGCACCCGATAAGCGCGCCGCAGGAATCAAGCGCAACATCGCTCACTTGCGCGGCGCGTCCGGGGACAAAATATTGATGAAGCTCATCCGTGGCGGCGTAGAATATGCAGAACACCCATGCAGCGATAAACGCGCCGAAATGCGACCTCAGCGCCGTGAGGCGGAAATCCTTCCGCAATTCGCCGAACAAAAGCGCGCTTGCAACGCCCAGCATGCAAAACTCAAGCAAATGCGCATATTTTCTGATGTCATGCTCCGCGCCCTGCCCGGAAATCGGCGGCAAGAGCGCAATCAGCGCTTTCAGCCGCGCCAAAAGGCCGTCGCTCAGTTCTTGCGAGCTGTCGGCATTTTGCGCGGAAAAGACGAATATCGCGACCATGCACAAAAGCGTGAACGCGGAATAAATGATAATCCGCGCGCGATGTCCCCTGTTCATGGCCGTCCTCGCCCCTTTCCGTCTGTGCCGAAGTTGATTTTACCACATAATCATAAATAAATCTACTTGTAAATATGACGATACGCCCCGCCGTAACCCCGCAAAGCGAAAGTTTTTTCCCACAATGCGCAATAATGTGATATAGCGGCACTCACATAATCATTTTTATGTTTACTCTCTCCCTGTATTTGAAAAATTTGCATTTCTTATTTCGGTATATCTTGCTTGGGTTTGCAAAAGAT
>CAZUSM010000058.1:0-8975 GCA_964623675.1 uncultured Oscillospiraceae bacterium | reverse complement strand
CTATAATCATTGTGACCCACAACATGCAGCAGGCCGCGCGCATATCCGACATGACCGCGTTTTTCCTCTTGGGCGAGCTTGTGGAATACGGCGCGACGGGCGCGCTTTTCGCCGCCCCGCGCGACGCGCGCACGGCCGACTATATATCCGGGCGCTTCGGATGAAAACGGGAGATGATTTGACGATGATTTGGTGCGTTGACGACGAGGGCACTATACGCGATATCGAGGTTTACACCCTCAACCAAACCGGCTTTGAGGCCAAGGGCTTTGCTGACGGCGCGTCGATGCTCGCCGCGTTGAAAACCGACACGCCGGAGCTTATCGTGCTGGACATCATGCTGCCCGGCACAGACGGCGTCGAGCTTTTGAAAACACTGCGCGCAAACGCCGCGTGGCGCGATATCCCCGTCATCATGGCCACGGCCAAGGGCACGGAGATGGACAAGATTCAGTCGCTCGACATCGGCGCGGACGATTATCTCGTCAAGCCCTTCGGCATGATGGAAATGGTGTCGCGCATCAAGGCGGTTTTGCGCCGCTGCGGCGGCGCGGGGCATGCCGAGGCGCTTTCTTTCGGCGAGATATACCTCAACGACGGGGCGCGCACGGTCACGGTCGGCGGCGCGGCGGTGAATTTGACGTTCAAGGAATTTGAGATATTGAAGCTGTTTATGCGCAATCCCGGCGTGGTGCTCTCGCGCGAGAGACTGCTGTCAGAGGTTTGGGGCGTGGATTATCTGGGCGAATCGCGCACGGTGGACATGCACATCAAGACCCTGCGGCAAAAGCTGGGGCGCGCGGGCGCGCTCATCGAAACCGTGATAAACGTCGGTTACAGACTGGGGAGCGGGAAATGAGCCAAAAAATTTTTCGGTCAATCATGGCGGTGGCGCTGAGCGTGCTGGCCGCCGGGCTGTTGATTGCGGGCAGCTTTTTCTATGGCTTTTATGCCTCCGCCGAGAGCGGGCGACTGCGCGAGGAGCTGCTTTTGGCGAGCGTCGCGGCGGAAAACGAGGGCGCGGCGTATTTCGACGCGCTGGGCGCGCGGGATTTTCGCTTCACTCTTGTGTCGGGCGAGGGCGAGGTCATTTATGACAGCGTGGCCGATGCCGACGCGATGGAAAACCACCTCGACCGCGAGGAGATTCGCGAGGCGCTGGAGAGCGGGTACGGCAGCAGTGTCCGCTATTCCGCCACGCTCACGCGGCGCACGTCTTATGAGGCCGTGCGTTTGAACGACGGGAGCGTTCTGCGCATCGCGTCCACGCAGTTCACGCTGGGCACGATGATAACCGGGATGCTGCCGGCAATATGCGCGGTGATTCTCATCTCGGTCGTGACGGCGATTTTGCTTTCTCAGCACATGGCGAAAAGCCTCATCAAGCCCCTTGAGGCGCAGGACGAGCGCAACCGCCGCGAGTTCACGGCGAACGTGTCTCACGAGCTGAAAACTCCGCTTCAATCCATCATCGGCAGCGCCGAACTGCTGGAAAACGGACTTGTCAAGGCCGAGGACACACCCCGCTTTGTCTCCAACATCAAAACCGAGGCCGAGCGCCTTGTGGCGCTGATAAATGACATCATCCGCCTTTCCCAGCTCGATGAGGGCGCGGAGCTGCCCACGGAGGAGGTCAATTTGCGCGACGTGGCCGAGGAGGCCGCCGCCGCGCTCACCCCGGCGGCCGAAAAGCGCGCCGTCACCCTCGCCGTCACCGGCGAGGCGAGCGTGGAAAAGGCCGTGCGGCGGTACATGTACGAGATTATCTACAACCTCTGTGACAACGCCATTCGCTATAATGTCGACGGTGGGCGGGTGACCGTGGCGCTCCGCCGCGCGGCGGACAGCGCCGTCATCACCGTCAGCGACACCGGCATCGGCATCCCGCGCGACCAGCAAGAGCGCGTTTTCGAGCGCTTTTACCGCGTGGACAAAAGCCACTCCCGCGAAACCGGTGGCACCGGCCTCGGCCTGTCGATAGTCAAGCACGCCGCCGCCCGCCAAAACGGCACAGTCACCCTAGAAAGCACCCCCGGCAAAGGCACGACCGTGACCGTGGTGTTTAAGAATAAATGAGCGCAAAAGCAGGAACACAAAAATTACAACGAATTTTGCATGCGTCTCCACACTTTTTACAACGAATAATGTTAACACGTTTCAAATACCCCTTTTTATGCGAAAAGGCCATGACTGCTTTGTCGGCAATCATGGCCTATTTGCGTCTGCATAGCAGCCCGCGGGCTGCATTTTTTGTTTTGGCTTATTTATACCCCTCGGAGAGGTCGGCGATGGCTGTGCCTATGATGGCGATGGCGGATTTAAGCTCGCTTTGGTCGCCGGCGACGGCTTCGATTGCGCCGAACTGCGAGAGGATGGTGTTCAGGTCAACGTCTTCGAGCTTTTCGCCGGCCTTGTCGATGGCGTCGGTGTCAAAGCCGTTGATGAGGCGGATGACCTCTTGGAGCTTGTCGGGGTCGAGGGTCTTCATCTCGATGGTGTAGCGCTGGACGGTGTTGGACACCTGTTCGAGCGTGCGCACGGCGGCGGAGACGCGGGGCGTGGCGATGAGAATGACAATGACAAGCGTCACCGCCGCGACGCACCACAGCTTCACCGCGCGTGTGCGCCGCTCGCTTTCGGGGCGCTCAAGCTCATCAAGGCGCGCTTGGAGCTTGGCGATGAGCGCGGCCGTGTCGGGCTTGTCCTTTTCCGCTTCTGCGGGCTTCGTCGGGGTGCTATCGGTGATTGTTTTGCTTTCTCGCTTGTTCTCGTCAATAATCCTGCCTCTAGTGGGCTTATTTTTCGTCGGGGTAGCTCATGTAGGGCGCGCCCGAGATGTCCTTCCATGTGAAAACGCCGTTTTCAAAAACCATATAGCTGTGGGGCGAGGCCTCCTTGGGAATGGAGACAGAGCCGGGGTTGAGATAGGTGATCTCGCCCGCCGCCTTGCAGGCGGGGACGTGCGTGTGCCCACACAGCAAGATGCCGCCGGGGGCGAGCTTGGGCGGGTTCGCCGCGTCGAAAAGATGGCCGTGCGTGGCGAAAACCTCGGTTTTGCCGAAGGTGAAGAGCGCATAGTCGGCCATGACGGGGAAATCGAGCACCATTTGGTCAACCTCGGCGTCGCAATTGCCGCGCACGGCGGAAATCACGTCGCGGTGGGCGTTCAAAAGGCGGGCGGTCTCGCGCGTGTCATAGTCGCGCGGCAGGTCGTTGCGCGGGCCGTGGTATAATAGGTCGCCCAAGAGCAAAAGCCGCTCCGCGCCCTCGGCCTCAAAGCGGTCAAAAAGCAGTCGGCAGTAATGCGCCGAGCCGTGTATATCCGAGGCGATGAGCCATTTCATGTTATCATACCTCCAAGTTATATCTATTTGAAATATTATAGTGAATTGCGCGCGCCGCGTCAACGGAGAGTTTGCGCCCGGCCGCGCGATTTAACAGATATTTCACCGATTATCATACAAAAAAGATGAAAATGACGGCTGACAGTTTGTTAATTATATGATATACTGGCCTTGACAATCGGTACAAGCCCCTTAGCACTCAATTTAGCATGACACCCTAAGAAATATATTAAATAAGGAGAGTATCAGCATGGCACAGCTAAGACCCAAGATAGTCAAGCTCGCCAAGGTAATAGGCGGTGCTTCCGGACTTATCAACAAAATCGACGAGAACGCCCCGGAGTATTATAGCCTCGTGAACATCGTGTCCGACGACGAGGCCGACATCGCCATCGCCGCCGGGCTGCGCAAGGAGCGCACGGCGGGGTATCTCGCGGAAAAGGTCGGCAAGAGCGTGGAGGAGATTCAGGGCGCGCTCGACAACCTTGTCTATTACGGCATTTTCCGCCGCACCTTCAGCGAGGAGCTGGGCGAGGACATCTATTTCATGCAGATTTTCGCCCCCGGCATACTCGAAATGATGGTGAACAAAAAAGAGCTGATGGACGCGCACCCCGAAGTCGGGCGCGCATTCGAGGAATACACCAGAATCCGCATGCAGTCGATGGGGCCGCTGCTGCCCGACGGATACGGGCTGATGCGCGTTCTCCCCGTGGAGGAGGCCATCAAGGACATCCCCGGCGTGACGGACGACGAAAGACTGAGCTATTACCTCAGCAAATATGACAAATTTTCCGTGTCGTCCTGCTCGTGCCGCGCCTCGCGCACGTCGATCGGCGACGGCTGCGGCCACTTGGACGAGGACATGTGCGTGCAGATGGGCAAGGGCGCAGAGCATTACATCCGCTCCGGCCGTGCGCGCGAGATCACGCGCGAGGAAGCGCTTGAAATCATCAAGCGCGCCGAGGAAAACGGCCTCATGCACGACATTCCCAACATCGAGGGCGCGGGCGACAGCTCGGCAATATGCAACTGCTGCTCCTGCGCATGCTTCGGCTTGCGCGCGGGGCTGATGTTCGGCGCGCGCGACGCCATCCGCTCGAACTTCGTGGCGGAGATTGACGAGGCCAAGTGCGTGGCGTGTGCCCAGTGCGTTGAGGTTTGCCCCGGCAACGCCCTCAAGCTCGGCCAAAAGCTGTGCACCACGGACGACACCACCGCGCCGGAATACGTCAAGATCACCGACACCTTCAACTTCGCCAAGGCGCGCAATGAGGACTACCGCGAGAATCGCGAAGACGTTCTGCCCTCCGGCACTGCGCCGTGCAAGACGGCCTGCCCCGCGCATATCCCGGTTCAGGGCTATTTGAAGCTGGCGGCGCAGGGGCGCTACACCGAGGCGCTGGAGCTGATCAAGAAAGAAAACCCGTTCCCCGCCGTGTGCGGCCGTATATGCAACAAGCGCTGTGAGGCCGAATGCACGCGCGGCAGCGTGGACGAGGCTGTGGCCATCGACGAGGTCAAGCGCTTCATCGCAGACCACGACATGCACGAGGACACGCGCTATGTCCCCAAGATGGTCAACCAAATCGGCAGACCCTACACCGAGAAAATCGCCATCATAGGCGCAGGCCCTGCGGGCATGAGCTGCGCGTATTATCTGGCGAACAAGGGCTATCCCGTCACGGTGTTTGACCGAAACCCCGTCCCCGGCGGCATGCTGACGCTCGGCATTCCGTCGTTCAGACTGGAAAAGGACGTTTTGAACGCCGAGATTGACATTCTGCGCGAAATGGGCGTGGAGTTCAAGTGCGGCGTCGAGGTCGGCAAGGACATCACCCTCGCCCAGCTTCGCGAGCAGGGCTACAAGGGCTTTTACCTCGCCATCGGCGCGCAGAAATCCGCGAAGCTGAACGTTGCGGGCGAAGAGCTGGGCGGCGTGTTCGGCGGCGTTGACTTCCTGCGCGAGGTCAACCTCGGCAACAAGCCCGCAATCGGCAAAAAGTGCGCCGTCATCGGCGGCGGCAACGTGGCAATGGACGTGTGCCGCAGTGCGGTGCGCCTCGGCGCGGAGGAGACTTATGTGCTCTACCGCCGCAGTGAGGACGAAATGTCCGCCGACAAGGACGAGGTCGCCGAGGCCAAGCGCGAGGGCGTCACGTTCAAGTTCCTCGCCGCGCCCGTTGAGATCATCGGCGCGGAGGGCAAGGTGACGGCCATAAAGGTGGAGATGATGGAGCTTGGCGAGGCGGACGAAAAGGGACGCCGCAAGCCCGTCGGCACGGGGAAATTCGAGACCATCGAGGTCGATTCCGTCATCGCCGCCGTGGGTCAGGTTGTCGACTGGGGCGCACTCGACGTGGGCGAGCTGAAGCTCACCGCGCGCGGCACGGCCGAGGCCGACGCGCTGACCTATCAGACCGCGCAGAGCGACATCTTCGTCGGCGGCGACTGCTACACCGGGCCGAAGTTCGCCATTGAGGCCATTGCCGCCGGCAAGGAGGCCGCGATAAGCCTGCACCGCTATGTCCACCCCGGTCAGACCCTGACCGCCGGGCGCGACAGACGCGTTTACCGCGCTCTGGACAAGGAGCAGGTGCTGGTCGACGTTTCCGGCTTTGACACCGACCACCGCCAAATGGCCGGATATAACGAGGCCAAGGCCAAGACCTTCTCCGACGCGCGCGTGACGTTCACCGAGGAGCAGGTCAGGCGCGAGTGCGCCCGCTGCCTCGGCTGCGGCGCGACGAAGGTGGACAGCTATCTGTGCATCGGCTGCGGCCTTTGCACCACCAAGTGCAAGTTCGACGCGATTCACCTGAAAAAGGTGCGCGATTGGCATGCGACCACGTTTGAAACCATGCCCATCAAGGTGGCGGAAAACCTCGTCAAGCGCACGGGCGGCATCGTGAAAAAGGCGGTAAGCAAGTAATGCACGAGCTGGGAATATGCGATGCGCTGTTGAAGCTGGTGGACAAGGTCGCGCAGGAGGAAGAGCTTGACGGCGTTGTCAGCTTCACGGTTGAAGTCGGGGCACTCTCCGGCGTTGTTCCGGCATATTTGAAGGATTGCTGGGTCGCCGTGGCAGAGGGCACGGCGTATGAAAAAACCGAGCTCATCACCGAGACCGTTCCGGGCGAGGCGCAATGCCTCGACTGCGGCGAGCGCTTCCCCGCCGACCTCAACCACCTCGCCTGCCCCAAATGCAGCGGCACAAAGCTCACCCCCCTCTCCGGCCGCGAGCTGACGCTGAAAGAAATCCAAGCAAGATAAAAAGAATATAACATGCAAAAAGGATTGCGGCGAAAGCGGCAATCCTTTTTGCATATTATTGAGCCAATCCGCAAGCTTGCGGATTTCGGGGACTCCCTCAGTCAGCGGCTGCGCCGCTGACAGCTCCCTCGGTGAGGGAGCCTTTTTCTGTTATTGTTGTGGCGGAGAGGTGTGGGATAGTGTCGGGGTTGTCGGTGGTGATTGTGGTGAGGGCGGGGAGGGTGCGGAGGATGGTCCAGTCGAGGTTTGCGCCGGTATTTATCAAGGTGAGCGAGGTGAGGGACGAGAAATCGTCCAGATTCGCGGTGGAATCGAGCTTGCAGTCATAAAACGCGAGGGCGGTGAGGCGGGATTCCTTGTCAAGGCTTTTGAAAAAGCTGCCGCGGAGGTCACAGTTTGTGAGAGTGAGCTCGGTGAGCGAGCTGAGGCCGAGGACGGTTTTCATCTCGGCGGTGGTGCAGCCGGAAATGGCAACCGAGCTGAGCTTGGTGAGCGGCTTGAAGGGCTTGAAATCGTGCACACTCGCGCCGGTGAGGTCGACAAGACGCAGGTCAAGGCAATTGGAGATGTCCCCCAAGTCCATGACGGGGCAGCCGACGGCGTGAAGCTCGCGCAACTTGGAAAGGCGGCCGACGCCGTCAAGCGTCGAAACGCGGCTGTCGGAAATGTCAAGGGTCTGAATGGGCAGGGCGGGGAGGCTTGCAAGCGAGGAAAGGGCTTGGCCGTTGATATAAAGCGCGCGGAGGCCGGTGAAATACTCAAGCTCCGCCAAATCGCGCAGTTCCGCCCCGGCGGGGAGCGGGTGAAGCTCGTCCTTCGCCGCGCCGAAATAAAAGCCGTCGGGGGTAATATGAAGTTCGGTGAGCGAGGCAAGGTCGGAAACGAAAATATCGCCGCTGTCGATGCCGGTATACTCCCGCGCGACGGCCTCAAAGACCGGGTTTTCAAAGTGCGCGGCGGCGGAGGTGGGCAGGAGGGTCATTTCCGGGGTGTTGAAGCGGATAATAAGGCGCTCATTCCAGCCGACAAAGTGGCCGATGATGCCCATGGTGACAGCACCGGCGAGAACGAGCAGCGTGAGGACAAGGGCGACGATGCGCCCGGCTGTCCAACGCTTTTTCTTTTTGCCGTTTTCGCCGTTTGCAGGGGCTTTTGCCGCCTTTTTGGCGGATTTTTTATCTTTTTTCTCTGATTTTTCTTTATTATCGCGCTTTTTGTCCGTTTTTTCTGCGTCGGTCTTATCGACGGCCTGCACTCCCCCGCTCGCGCCGATTTGGGCAGCGGGCGCGGTCTGCGCGGCGGAAAACGCCTCGGAATTCAAAAGCGGGGCGGCATAGAGCTTGTCGAAGAACACATTTTCGGCCATGGTGTACTTCATGAGGGCGAAAATGTTGCCGATTTGCATTTCCATGCCGGGAGTCATGGCGGTTTGCTCGAGGAAAATGTTGATGACCTTGATGCGCTTGGAGAGCGCATAGTGCATTTCGCGGCGGCAATTGTCCGAGTTCATGTATGCCTCGGAGATGAACGCGAGCATGAGATGCGCCGAGGCAAGGTGCTCGGCGATACACTCCGGCCACTCACTGCCGACCTCGATGCCCTCGTCATACCATATACGATAGCCGCGAGAGTGCATGTCGGTGACGACGCGCATGACGTCGGGGGAATTGGCATGGGCATAGCTGATGAAAATATAGGGCTGATTGCCCTCGTAGGGAGTGAAATAATTCAATTTGACTCCTCCTCTTTCTCCGGCGCGCCCTCGGCTTGCGCGGCGGCGCGGACGCGCGCGGCGGCCTCGTCGGCAAGCGACAAAAGCCGCTCGCTTTCCGCAAGGAGCACCTCACCCGCCGGGGTGAGCGTTTGGACGCGGTTATCGCGCACGATGAGCGCGACGCCCAGCTCGTCCTCCAGCGCGGTGACGGCGCGGCTGAGCGTGGAATGGCTGGTGTAAAGCTCGCGCGCGGCGGCGGAATAGCTTTTGGCCTTGGCCACGGCGGCGAACATCGCAAGCTGGGAAAGCTGCATATCAGAAGTTGAACATGTGCGGCAAAAGCTCGGAGAGCTTATAGCTGACATAGCGGTCGCCCGCCTTGGCACACAAGACCTCCATCTCCGGGGAAAATTCCGCGAGGAACTGGCGGCATGCGCCGCACGGGGTCGGCCAATTTTCACTGTCGGCATAGATGGCGATGCGGCGGAAGGAGCGGTGACCCTCGCTGACGGCCTTGACGCAGGCGGTGCGCTCGGCGCATATAGTGCTGCCGAAGGCGGCGTTTTCCACGTTGCAGCCGGTGAAGACCGTGCCGTCGTCACACTCGATGGCCGCGCCCACGGAAAAGCGGGAATACGGAACGT
>CAZUSM010000057.1:0-9323 GCA_964623675.1 uncultured Oscillospiraceae bacterium | reverse complement strand
TTGTGCACAATCTTTTCGGCGCGGAGCACGATGTCCGCCGCCTCCTCGGCGGCAAAGCCATCTTCGACAGCATGGAGGCCTGCTGCGACCTCTGCGAACACGCCGCCGACGTCATCGACCAAATCATCATGAAAAACGCCTAATCCTCACTCATACTCAATACATTCCACCCCACGCACCCACGCAAAAAGCGCAATAATGCGGGCGACGCCCGCATTATTGCGCTTAATATTATCTCAGTTTAATTATTTTTCGCCGTATCACGGCCTCGAACGCGAGGCCGTACCAGTGGCCAGGGCGGCGGGCGGTTTCGCGGATGCACTCGTCGCACAGCGTGGCCGCCGCGGCAAAGGCCGCGCGGCGCGGCGCGCCGTTCATCAGCTCGCCGCAGAGCGCGGCGGTGAAGACATCGCCCGTGCCGTGCGTGACGGTGCTCTCCCACGGGCGGAAGAATTCCGCCCGCTCGCCGTCGAGCCGGGCGAGATACCCCACCTCATCGCCCCGGTGCACGCCGGTGATGATGACGTCCGGGCCTTTCAGCGCGTCGAGCATCGCCGCGCCGTCCGCGTCCATGCTCAGCCCGGACAAGAACGCGGCCTCGGTGAAATTGGGGGTGATCACATCCGCCTTTTCGCAAAGGCGGCGCATCGCGGCCACGTGCTGCGGCGTGAAGCCGTCGTACAGCGCGCCGTTGTCCCCCATCACGGGGTCGACGATGATGAGCGTGTCGTCGCGGCCGAAGTCGCTTATAAACTCCTCCGCAAACGATATTTGTTCAAGCGAGGCGAAATACCCCGTGTAAATGCAGTCAAACTGCGCGTGGATGTTCTTCCAGTGCGCGGCGAAATCGCGCATTTGGCGCGTCATGTCGTGCGCGACATAGCCGTCGAAGCCCGTGGTGTGCGTGCTCAGCACCGCCGTCGGCAGTGCCACGCCCTCAATGCCATAGCACGACACTATCGGCAGCACCACGCTCAGCGAGCACTTGCCCAAGCACGACAAATCGTTTATCAGCGCCGCGCGCTTCATCCCCGTGGCGTTTATCTCTTTCATGTTCAACCCCTCGCGCGCCTATCCCCAGCCGCTTGGTCTTGCGTTTTGCCGCAAAGTGTATTCCTCATCACCAAACCCGGCTGCATAGCCTGCCACCCGAATATATCCATAATATATCCATCCCATTGTCAAATAACCACATAATAATATCACCCGCCCCTGTTTTGTGTCAATAAGCTGTTTCCCACCCCACCTTGCAAGAAGCAGCTCCCGTCGTTTTTTCCCCCACCCCCGTCGGCATGCACAAATGGGGGTCAGAAGTTCTCAAAACCGCGTATTTTCTTTAGCGGTTAAAATCGTTAACGCATTGTGGTAAATTTGAGCGTCTCCGAGATTCGGCGGTTTTTCGGTCTCTTTTGCGATATTCGAGAATTTTTTGTGCAAAATTCACCCTCGCAAACGCTTGACAAATGATTTTCGACGTGGTATATTCTCGCCATACTTGAGAAAGGACAGGAACGAAATGATGATCATCCGTCACATGGCAAATCGTTTTTATTACTATTACTTTTATTTTCGTGAAGTAATAGCGATTTGTGATGCACATGAACGGATTTTCGCTTGAGTTTTTGTTTTTGATTTCAAGCCGCATTTGACCGTGACGATTTCGCCGTGTGGACCACAAGTCCACGCGGCTTTTTGTTTCGCCGCCGCGTCGGGTCTTGTGGCCGCGCGAATCGCGCGGAAGCGAAAAGGAAACCATATTTGAAACGCTTACTGGGAGGTAAGAAAAAATGAAAAAGAAGAAATTTTCATCCGCTGCACTTTGTGTGATTCTCTCTCTGGCAATGTGCCTGTCCCTCGCCGCCTGCGGCAGCGCATCCGCCCCCGCCGCGACCGAAGCCCCCGCCGCCTCCTCCGAGGCCGCCGAGGCCGCCCCGGCCGATGCCGACAAGGTGTTCACCGTCGGCGTGTGCCAGCTGGTTCAGCACGAGGCGCTTGACGCCGCCACGCAGGGCTTCATGGACACGCTGACCGAGAAGCTCGGCGACAAGGTGGTTTTCGACGTGCAGAACGCCGCCGGTGACTCCGCCACCTGCACCACCATCGTCAACTCCTTCGTCTCCAAAGACGTTGACCTCATCCTCGCCAACGCCACTCCCGCCCTCGCCGCGGCCTACAACGCCACCGCCGACATTCCCATCCTCGGCACTTCCATCACCGAATACGGCGTGGCTCTCGGCCTTGACGGCTTTGACGGCACTGTCGGCGGCAACGTCTCCGGCACGTCCGACCTCGCCCCGCTCACCGAGCAGGCGGACATGATTCTCGAGCTCTTCCCCGATGCAAAGACCGTCGGCCTGCTCTACTGCTCTGCCGAGCCGAACTCCGAATACCAGGTTCAGGTGGTTGAAAGCTACCTCACCGAAAAGGGCGTAACCTGCACCCGCTTCTCCTTTGCCGACTCCAACGACGTCGCCTCCGTGACCACCAAGGCCGCCGCCGACAGCGATGTCATCTACATCCCCACCGACAACACCGCCGCCTCCTGCACCGAGACCATCGGCAACATCGTCCTCAATGCCAAGACCCCCGTCATCTCCGGTGAAGCCGGCATCTGCAAGGGCTGCGGCGTGGCCACCCTCTCCATCAGCTACTACGATCTCGGCTGCACCACCGGCGAAATGGCCGCCAAGATCCTCACCGGCGAGGCCGACGTCTCCACCATGCCCATCGAATACGCCTCCGCCACCAAGCAGTTCAACCCCGCAATCTGCGACGAGCTCGGCATCGCCGCCCCGGACGGCTTCGAGGCCATCGCGGACTAATCCCCACACTCAAAACAACGCAAAAAGCACCCTGCGGCGGTTAACGCCGCCGCAGGGCTTCCATCAACTATAAAGGTCAGGTGTTAATTATGCTCATTGATTTGCTCGGCGCATTGCCCGGCGCGGTGGCACAGGGTCTCGTATGGGGCGTCATGGCCGTCGGCGTTTTCATAACCTACAAGATACTCGACATTGCCGACCTCACGGTCGACGGGACGATATGCACGGGCGCCGCCGTGTGCACGATGCTGATGCTCGCAGGGGTGAACCCGTGGGTGTCGATGCTCGCGGCGCTTGCGGCGGGGCTTGTCGCCGGCGCGGTCACGGGGCTTTTTAACATCCTGCTCGGCATTCCCGCCATTCTCTCCGGCATACTCACGCAGATGATGCTCTGGTCGGTCAACCTCAAAATACTGGGCAAGGCCAATCAAGCGCTTTCCGCCCGCTCCAACCCCGTCATCCTCTCCCAGATGGACATCCCCTCCGCGCTCATCGTGCTCGCCGTCGTCGCGGCGGTGCTCGTCGCGGTGCTGTATCTTTTCTTCGGCACTGAGCTCGGCTGCGGCATACGCGCCACGGGCTGCAACAGCGTCATGAGCCGCGCGCAGGGCATCAACACCAACGTCGCCAAGCTCATCGGCCTCGCCCTTTCCAACGGTATCGTCGCCCTCTCCGGCGCGCTCTTGTGCCAGTATCAGGGCTATACCGACATCAACATGGGGCGCGGCGCGGTGGTCATCGGGCTGGCAGCGGTGGTCATCGGCGAGGCGCTGATGAGCCGCATTTCGCAAAACTTCGCCGTCAAGCTCACGGGCGTGGTGCTCGGCGCTGTGGTTTACTACCTCGTGTACCAGGCCATCATCTTCGTCGGCTTTGACACCGACCTTCTCAAAATGTTCTCCGCCATCGTCGTGGCGGCGTTCCTCGGCATACCGTATCTGAAAAAGCAGCACGTGAAAGGGGGCAATCGCCATGCTTGAGCTGCGCCATGTCACCAAGATTTTCAACAGGGGCACCGTGGATGAAAAACGCGCGCTCAACGACCTTTCGCTCACGCTCAATGACGGCGATTTCGTCACCGTCATCGGCGGCAACGGCGCGGGCAAAAGCACCATGCAAAACGCCATTTGCGGCACATGGCAGCCCGATTCCGGCCAAATAATCCTCGACGGGCTTGACGTCACCTCCCTGCCGGAGCACAAGCGCGCCAAGTACCTCGGCCGCGTCTACCAAGACCCCATGATGGGCACCGCCGCCAACATGCAGATTGAAGAAAACCTCGCCCTTGCCGCGCGCCGCGGCAAGCGCAGAACCCTCCGCCCCATGATAACCCGCGACGAGCGCGAAAGCTATCGCCTGCTGCTGGAAGAGCTGGGGCTGGGGCTGGAATCGCGCCTTTCCGCCAAGGTGGGCACGCTCTCCGGCGGACAGCGTCAGGCGCTGACGCTGTTGATGGCCACTCTGCAAAGCCCGAAGCTTTTGCTGCTCGACGAGCACACCGCCGCGCTCGACCCCAAAACCGCCGCGCGCGTCATGGAGCTGACGGAGAAAATCGTCAACGAGACCAAGCTCACCACCCTCATGATAACCCACAACATGCGCGACGCCATTCAGTACGGCAACCGCCTCATCATGCTGCACGACGGGCGCGTGATTCTGGACATATCCGGCGAGGAGAAAAAGAAGCTCACCGTGCCGGAGCTGCTCGAAATGTTCTCCAAGGCCAGCGGCGACGAATTTTCCGACGACCGCGCGATTTTGTCTTGAAGCGCATAAAATCATCTCAAATTGCTCATTAGGTATTCCTTTACTCCATAAAAGCAAGCCCGCAGGCCATTCGGTCTGCGGGCTTGTGCTGTTTGTTCAAATCACACCATTTTGTTCACCATGCGGCCTATGCCGTCTATTTCTATCTCCACCGTGTCGCCGGGCTTGAGCCAGCGCTGGTCTGCGCCGTGCTTTTCCAGCGCCACGCCGCTGGGCGTGCCGGTGAAGATGAGGTCGCCCGGCTCAAGCGCGATGTGGCGCGAGGCGTAGCTGACGATGTCGGCGCAGGTGTGAATCATGTCGGCGGTGCTGCCGTCCTGCCGCAGCTCACCGTTGACGAAGCTGCGTATTCTCATGCCGCGTTCGGGGTCGACGCTGTCGGCGGTGGCGATGCACGGCCCGCACGGGCCGAACCCCGGCATGGCCTTGCCGATGAGCCACTGGCTCGTCCTCTGCTGCGGCGCGCGGCAGCTCAGGTCATTGCCGCAGGTATAGCCGAATATGTGCTCCGTCGCCTCGTCGCGCGTGACGTTCCACGCGCGGCGGCCGATGACGATGACAAGCTCCGCCTCATAGTCATAGCTCTCCTCCCACTCCGGCAGGGTGATTTCCGCCCCGGACGGGGCGAGGGAGTCGGCAAACTTTGAAAACAGTATCGGCACATCCGCCGTTTTCAAATCCACATTTTCCGCGTGCGCGCGATAATTAAGCCCCACGCAAACAAGCTTGCCCGGCCTTGTCACCACGTTGAGATATTCCGGCGCGTCCACCGTCGGCAGGCTCGCGTCCCGCTCGATTTGTTCAAGCGCCGCTCTGTCCGCCCCGGCGATGACTTCGTCAATGCCGTGCGGATACCCCGCCGCCGTCGCGTCCACGATGCCGCGCCCGGTCACGACGCCCAAATGCGCCTCGCCGTTGATGTTTATGCTGCATATTTTCATGTATGTACACTCCTTTTCTTTTTCGCCGTTCGTGTACTATTATTATATACTCCGCCGCGCCCGCGCGTCAATCCCCGCGCAAAAGCCCCGTCAGCTCGCCCCACAGCTCCAGCGTGCGAAAGCGCAGCTCATACTCGCCGCCCTTGTCGGACTGGGTGATGAGGGCGTAGTCGTCGCTTTTCATCGCCGCGCGCAGCTCGTCCGCCGGTGCGCCGGGGGCGCACAGCGGCGGAAACACCACGCACCACCAGTTGTGCCCCTCCCCCGCGCCGATTTCCACGCTCAGCGATTCATACTGCCCCGCCGGCAGCGCGAACGCCGCATAGCGCCGCGTGGGATAGTCCTCGCGCCCCAGCGTCACCCTTATCTCCCGCCCCTCGGATATCGCGGCGGCGGCGCGGGCAATGCCGTTGAGGTTTTCGGATATGCGGCGGCGCGCGGTGTCGCTGTCGCGCGCGCCGTCCAGCAGCGGCGTGAGGTATTCAATCACCGCGTCGCGCACGCGCAGCTTCAGCTCCTGCTCGTATTCATCGTCGGACGCGGCCACCACGTGCAGCCGCACCAAGCCCGCGCTCAGTGCGCGCGAGCGCGCCTCCGCCCACGTGCCCACCAGCAGCGCCGCGCACAGCGCCATCAGCAGCGCCCCCTCGCACAGTCGAATCCGCCGCTCGCTCTCGTTTTTCAGTGAATAAGAATAACCGCCCATGCTATGTAGTCCTTTCGATTAGCTACTAAAGCATTGACGGTTATTCCGGTTTTTATACCCTCCGCCTCACAGCTCCTCCGCGCCCACGGGCACGGCGGTGCAGCAATTGTTTCGATTGTTATGACGCCGAGACTCTAAGGTATTATAAGATTTTTTAAGCAATTATCGCAATCTCTTCTTGAGCAAGTTCCGGCAACAGCTTAAACTCATTGAGCATCGTATCATTAAAACACGGTTGTAAGCCTAGATTCCTCTCCGTCTCTGCAAGCTCGACCAGGTTAATCTCGCTTAGTATTTTGCGAAAATCCAGCTGTTTCAGAATCTTTTTGGTAAACGGACGCTTAGCGTCCAAAAAGGCAACAGACATCAAATATTGTCGGACCTTTTCCGAGTTCAGAATCAACATTGCCGTGTACGCTGTGTCGTATGTCGGAAAACAAATGAAATAACTTGTATCATCCGTCATCACAGGTTTTCCATCGTCGGAAGCGAGCAGTGAAAACAAAGGCTTTTTGTAAAAGCCGCTAACTCCGACTTTGTACTGCGCAAACGAGTATTCTCCGATACCGAACATGGAATACGGAGGCGCATTTTTGTAGATTGTGCTTTTTCTGCTCTCAAACTGTTCATTGTGAGCCGTTAAGTATTTCCACATTTGGGGCGCACTTCTCTTCAACTGTGCTGTGTCTTCTCCGAGTTTATGTTGTGTCACCACAACGTATTTTCTGAAATCATTTATAATCGGAGTTTTGAACATACTGCTTTTCACAAGAGGAAACACGAATTTTTCTTCCACATCCGCAATTTCTCCTTGCCCGTTTACCAAAAGCCCATCTTTCTGTGAAAGCTCCATAACCTTGGAGCAGTCATGTTTTATCCCCTGTCTCCACTCGAAGCAGCATTCTCCCGAAAAATCCTCCGTACCATCGGGCGCATCCTTATGAAGTCTTCCATTTACTACCCGAAATATGGTTTTATTATTATCGGGTTCATCGAAAGAGCCGACCTTGCACTCATTTGAAAAAACGCCGCTTTTGCTCAGTTCGATTATCAAAAGGCACGCCCCCGCGCTTATCCCGAACACTTTCTTCGCGTCAAATTCAAGAATTTCACAGGATTTGAATTTAGTTTGCGTGCGCTCCATCTCTGCGAAAACGTTTCTGGCGACAGATGTTTTACAAAGCATTGCGATTGTGGCATCTGCGTTTTTCAGTGAAGCAATTATTTGCAATATCATATATTCGCATATATCAAAATTACTTGCTCCGGTAAGCGCATCAATACCCTTTAAGCCTTTAAAATTTTCCTTTGCGGGAAGGTTTTCGGAATTCAGTTTTGATAATGTCGTGTTATTGACCCACGGCGGATTGCCCACAACCAGCAGTTGATCCTTCTCTTTTGTCAAATCAGACAAATCAAAAGAAAAGAAATCCTCATTTATAATGCGAACTCGCGAATCGTGTATGCTCTGTTCGCATTCTTTGCAGTACTCAGCATTTATTTCAATACCGATAATCTCCGTTGCTTCAAATATTATGCTGCTTTTTATAAAGCTCCCAAGGCCACACGTGGGTTCTATAATAACCGTTGGATTTATTCTTTTTTTATCTTTGAGATACTTGCATACAGCCGTTGAAAAGCCCTCCGGCGTTTGGTAGTCCCCATATTCTTTTTTACCAGTCATAGTTTATTATCCCATCCACTTCATTATCCAGCCCAATTACTCTGGAATATTGAAGTCGCCACTGCAAAGCATTGCTGATTGTCAAATATCCCTGTACAGGGGGATAATCCAGTATTTCTTCTGCCAAATCATTGTAGACTATTTCATCACCGGGAACATTTCTATCTTCCAAGAAGCCTATGATATCTTCTTTATACGCCCCGTCCTCAATCATTTCTCTCAAACGCTTTGTGATTGTGAAATCCGCAGTTCTGGACTTATCAACAAAAACACAGTGAACAAAATTCAAAGAGCAACAATTGCGCGTATCTTGCTTGTCGTACACAAAAACCAAAAGATTGTATCCGAGGCCATATATCTTTTGACGTGCATTTTTGAACGGGCAGCTTGATTGCGGCTGAGTAATAGATGTAACCTTTATATCCGTCTGAATATTTTCGTCGGGCAAATCAATCCCTTTTGCACTGCTGCCAACGCCGACATCATAGCGCGCCTTGAGATAACGCTGAAATCTATGTTCAACATACGTCCCGACGGCTTTTCCGTCTGTAACGCCTATCAAATCTCGGTGATTTTCCCTGGACATGGAGTTGCAAAACATCTCTGCCTCTCTAATCAATGCTTCAATTGTCAGTAAGGGTTTCATGTGCTTTGCAACGCCCCTTTCTAATTTGCCTCTATTCAACAAAAACCGATTGTTATCGTTTATTCCTTATCATAATACCACGTAATATCTGTGTTATCAACATTTTCATTCTTGCATACCTCGCAACCGCAACATGCCCGGAGTTATTTCCGGGCATGTAAGCATTTCTCCTTATACCCTCCGCCTCACAGCTCCTCCGCGCCCACGGGCACGGCGGTGCAGCAAAACGGTGTTTTCTTTTCGAGTCTTTGCGCGGCGCGCGCGGCATCCTGCTCGCGCGCGAAAATGCCGAACACGGCAGAGCCCGTCCCGGTCATCACCGCGCCGAGCGCGCCCTCGTCCAAAAGCGCGTTTTTCAGCTCAGTCTCCTCGCGCATGCGCCGGTCGTCCACGCCCTCGAAGACGTTGAACATTCTCCTGCACACGGGCAAAAGCTCACCGGCGTTCAGCGCCGTGATTATCCCGGCGGTGTCGGGGTGGTGGTGCGTGCGCAGCATGTCCAGCTTTTTGAACAGCTCCGGCGTGGATATGGCAAACTCCGGCTTCAAAATCACCAGCGCGCACTCCGGCAGCGGCGGCAGCGGCGTCAGGCGCTCGCCGCGCCCCTCGGCCAAGGCCGTCCCGCCCATCACGCAAAACGGCACGTCAGACCCCACGTCCCCGGATATCTCCAGCAGCCGCGCCCCGCTCAGGCGGTGGTCGAACAGCTTGTTCATCGCGCGCAGAACCGCCGCCGCGTCGGCAGAGCCGCCGCCCA
>CAZUSM010000056.1:0-9569 GCA_964623675.1 uncultured Oscillospiraceae bacterium | reverse complement strand
AGCCCGACGGGCCGGACAAAAACTTCCTCGACTGCCTCAACCCCGAAAGCCTGACCGTGCTGACCGGGTGCAAGGTCGAGGCGGGCTTGGCCGATGCGCCCATGCCCGAACCGGGCAAGGACTCCGAGGGCTATCAGTTCATGCGTCAGGGCTACTTCTGCCTCGACAACAAGGACGCAAAGCCCGGCCACCTTGTTTTCAACCGCTCGGTTGCGCTCAAGGACAGCTTCAAAAAGTAAAATATACGATTTCAGCCTCGGCTTTCAAAATGAAAGCCGAGGCTGAAATATTAGCGTCAATCAAAACAGACCGGAGAAAAAGCGGACTATCGGGAAATAGACTATGGGGATGAAAAGCGCGGGGATCATGTCGCCGACCTTTATTCGCTCTTGGCGCAAATCCAGCATGTTCACCGCCATTGCGAGGAACAGCGGCCCGCCGACGGCGGACATTTCGGTGATGACCTCGGCGGTGAGATACGGCTCGGCCACACCGGCGAGCAGGGTTATCGCGCCCTGATAGACGAAAATGGGCACGGCGGAGAGTATGACGCCGGGGCCGAGAGCGGCGGAGAGCGCAACGGCCGTCACCGCGTCGATAACGCTTTTGGCGAAAAGCGTGCTGTAATCATGGTTAAGCCCGGCTTGAATTGAGCCGAGAATCGCCATCGACCCGACGCAGAAAAGAAGCGACGACGTGACAAACGCGTCGGAAAACTGCCCTCTGCAAAGGGGCGAGTTTTTCAGCTTTTCTTTCACGATGTCGCCGGAGGCGCTGATGCGGTCATCGAGCTTGAGCGCGATGCCGATTATCGTGCCGACGGTGATGCAAATCACGACGATGAGAATGCTGCTGGTTTCAATTGCGCCCTGAATGCCGATGATGGCGACGACGAACGCCATGGCGGTCAAAAGCGGCTTTGTGAACCGCTCGCCTATCTTGTCTCCGAACACACTTCCGATGAGGCCGCCGATGATGATGGCGACGCTGTTTGCAATTGTACCAAGCATAGTTATCTGTCTCCGTTTTTGTAATGCAGAGGAGATTATAACGCAACGGGGGCAAAGTGTCAACTCGCGCGGCGGTGTACAAATCAGTTGGCTTGTGGTATTATATCAGAAAAACGAAAGGCGGAAAGAATATGGAGAAGCATTTATTTTTGACCGGCAAAGCCGGGTGCGGCAAGTCCGCGCTTATAAAATCCGTCCTCGGCGATAAGCTCGGCTGTGCCGGGGGCTATATGACCGTGGGCAAACGCGGGGACGACGGCGCAATCGCGCGCGTTGAGCTTATGCCCGCGCCCGCCGCAGTGGGCATCGCGGGGTACGAAACCGAGTGCATACTCACCCGCGCGGGGAATGCTCTTTTCCACGACAATGAGGTTTTCCGCAGCACGGGCGTCCGGCTCATGCAAGAGGCGCAGTACTATCCCTTTGCCGTGCTCGATGAGTTCGGCGGCTTTGAGCTTATCATTCCACAGTTTCGTGAGGCGTTGTTGGAGGTGTTGAACTCCGAGCTTGCCTGCATCGGCGTGCTAACAGACGATGGCGAGGGAGAGGCGCTTCGTCACGCGCTCGGCCTCGGTGAAAAATACAGCGCATATCGCCGCGCGTTGAAAAACGCGCTTTTGCAGGATAAAGACACCCGCATAGTCGAGATTCGACATGCGGGCGACATGGACGCGGCAAAGGCCGTGGCCGCTTGGGCGGCGGAATATGCGGTTTGAGTGTTAATCCGCCTGCGGGTTTATCTTGTTCAGTTCATCCGCCGTATCGCGCAGGGCGATATTCACTGCCGCGCCGCAGTAAATGACGAGGCAGCAGGAATAAAGCCACATCATCAGCAGTATGACAGAGGCAAGCGAGCCGTAAACCAGCGGATATCTGGAAGAGCGCGCGATGAATGCGGAGAAAATGAGCGTGAACACGACCAAAACCACGGTCGTCATCAACGTGCCGACGAAGGTGCTGTAAGTGTCCGTGCTGCGCTTGGCAAACTCATAAACGCTCCAAATCAGCACGAAGAATATCCCGCCCATGACGAGAAAGCGCATGTAGTTCCAAGAGCCGCTGATGTCCACAAAGGGCAAAAGCTCGTTGACAAAGCGGATGAACTCGCGCCCCGTGAGCATCACAAGCGCGGCAAAATAAATCGCCGCGAGGAAAACCAGTGAGAACACAATGCTGAACACAAAATACATCACAGCCTTGAACTTCACCCCGCCCTGCATGCGCCCGATGGTCGTTTGAACCGAGCGGGACGCCGCCGAGGCAAACGTGATGAGAAGGACGAGCCCCGCCACCATCATCGCGGGGCTGTTGTTCGCCGCGACGTAGTTGAGAAAGCTGGTGAAAAGCTCCATGGTCTCATCCGAGACAAAGTTGCGCAAAAACTGCAAAATGCGCAATGCGCGCTCATAGCTGTTGCCGAGCATGGTGTAAAGGCAGATTATAAGCGGGAAAAAGGTCATGGTGAAATAATAAGAAAGCGCCGCAGACGCGCTCGCAAGCTGGTTTTCGGAGTATATGCGGATGAAGTTTTTGACAAAACGGGCAATCTTGTCGAGCATGCAGTGCGACACCTCCCCTGCCGTATAATAAAATCTCATGAACAGAGCGCGCTGCGAAATGCAACGCGCTCTGTATTATATTTCAACTTATTTCGCGTTGAAAATCTTGAAAATGCTGTCGAACGGGTCTTCACCGGCGGCCTCGGCAGAGGCGGCGGGGCGCTCCTCGCTCATGGGGGCGGGAACGACGGGAGACGCGGCGACGACAGGCGCGGCTGCGGCGGCCTTTTCGGCAGCGCCGGTGAACAGCCCCTGCGGTCTCTCCTTGATGGAAACGGGGCGCACAGGCATGCCGGGTGCGGCGGAAACGGCGCTCTCGGACGCGGTGGCAGAGGCGGGAGCTTCTTCAAACCCGGTGGCGATGACCGTGACGCGGATTTCATCCTGAAGCGACGGGTCAAACGTTGCGCCGAAGATGATGTTGGCGTCGGGGTGCGCGGCCTCTTGGACGAGGTTTGCCGCCGTTTCGACGTCTTCAAGATCCATGTCTTCAGAGCCGGTGATGTTGATGAGCACACCGCGAGCGCCGTTGATGGAGGTCTCCATGAGCGGGCTTGCCACGGCGAGCTTGGCGGCATCCTCGGCCTTGCCCTTGCCGGCGGCGTGGCCGACGCCCATGTGGGCGAAACCGGCGTCACGCATGATGCAGGAAACATCGGCGAAGTCGAGGTTGATGAAGCCGGTGTTCTTGATGAGGTCGGATATGCTGGTGACAGCCTGATGCAGCACGTCATCGGCGATCTCAAACGCGTTTGCGAGAGTGACCTTTTGGTCGGTAGCGTATTTGAGGCGGTCATTGGGGATGATGAGCAAGGAATCAACACGGCCGAGCAGCTCTTTGATGCCCATGTTGGCCTGATCCATGCGGCGCTTGCCCTCAAACTTGAAGGGCTTGGTCACGACGCCGACGGTGAGAATGCCGGCCTCGCGCGCGATTTCCGCAACCACAGGGGCTGCGCCCGTGCCCGTGCCGCCGCCCATACCGGCGGTGATGAACACCATGTCCGCGTCCTCAATTGCCTTTGCTATATTATTGCGGCTCTCCTCGGCTGAGCGCTTGCCGACTTCGGGGTCAGAACCCGCGCCCTGTCCGCGCGTCATCTTTTCGCCGATCTGAATCTTCTGATTGGCGTTGGAGACGGCGAGAGCCTGTTTGTCCGTATTTATGGCGATGAATTCAACGCCCTGCGTGCCGGCCTTGACCATTCTGTTCACAACATTGTTGCCTGCACCGCCGACGCCGACTACCTTTATAGTCACAACATTTTCAGGCCCTGTTTCGGCTTTGAAATCCATACTTCTGCCTCCTGTGTTTTTATCTCATCACAAAAATGATAATTTTTAATACCGTGCTCTATATAATATTACATTTTTCGCTTTAGGTCAATAGATTTTTTTGTTTTTCAGAAATTTTTTGTTATCGAATTGTAATTTCACGCATTATTCCGACATAAAGTGCGCCGTGGCGCCGTCGGACAAATCGAGATATCCCACATCCTCAAAACTAAGCTTGTCCAAAACGGCGGCAAACATTCCAAATTTATACTCTGTGTTGGAGTTTGCGCCGATTTTCACGGTCAGGCGGTTTGCATAGCGGAATGTGACGGCGGAAAGGTCTTCAAAATCAATCTGAGAAACCTGGCTTGCAAAGCCGCGCTGCTCGATTTGGTACAAAACCTCGGCCAAGTATTCAACCGTGTCCGTCTCGCCGCTTTCGGTTTGCATCGGCTCGCCGATGAGGAGAGTGCCGGGCTTGATGCCGCGCACGGCGATGAGGTTTGCAAGCTCTTCCTCGGCGGCCTTGCCGAGCACCTTGCAGTTGTGGTCAATCGTCCAGTTTTCGCCGCCGAGAGAGAGATACGCAAGGGCGGTGCTTTCCGTGACGTCGATGATGACCTTGTTGGGCAGCTTTCTTTCAACCGTGACCTCTTCAACATACGGCAGCTTTGCGAAAACGCGGCTGAGCGCGGCGAAACGGTCAAAGAAGAAAAGGTTGTCGCCCTCTTCAATGTCGATGGCGCGGATAATCTCGCTGTCGGAATAGTGTGTGTTGCCGTTGACCTCAATGTCCGACACGCGGAAGAAAACGCTCATCACGAATATGAGCGCGACCTCCACAATCACGAACATCAGCGGCGCGCTGAAGCTGCTGTGGCGGCGGGGCTTCATATATTCGGAATGCTTGTCGGCAGGCGGTTGATTTGAATGAGTATAAGCCATGGTTCAGCTTTCCTTTCGGGGCGTGCATGCCGCGCGGCAGGCGCGCCCTTGTTGACTTGATCGGTCAGTATTCAAGATAAATATCCGCTCCCAGGGCGCGCAGACGCGCGTCAAAGCGCTCATAGCCGCGCGTGATGTGCCCGTCGTCAAATATCACGGTCTCCCCTGCGGCGGATAATCCCGCCACTATCATCGCCGCGCCGCCGCGCAGGTCGGTGGCATTGAGCGCCGTGCCGGTCAGGCAGTCGACGCCCCAAATCTCGGCGCGCCGCTCCTCGGTGACGATGTCCGCGCCGAGACGGCGAAGCTCCGGCACTTGGCGAAAGCGGTTTTCAAAGATGTTCTCCGTGATGACGGTGCGCCCCTCGGCCTTCAACAGCGCCGCCATCAAAACAGGCTGCGCGTCCGTCGGGAAACCGGGGTAAGGCTCGGTGGATATTTCGCCCGGCGCTTTCAAGCATGCGTTTGAGCGGATGCGAACCGAGCGCTTGGAGCTTATTATATCACAGCCCGCTTGATTTAGGAAGTAGAGAACGGTAGAAAAATGTTCGGGCGCGACGCCGCGCATTTCCACGTCCCCGCCGACGGCGGCCACGGCACAGGCAATGGTCGAGGCCACGATTCTGTCCGGAATGATGCGATAAACCGCGCGGGGCGAGGCGTGAAAGCCGCTTATCTCCACCTTATCCGTGCCGGCGCCCATGATTTGCGCGCCCATGGCGCGCAGATAATCTTGCAGCGCGATGATTTCCGGCTCGCGCGCCGCGCCGTGGATGACGGTTTTGCCCTTCGCGGCGCAAGCCGCGAGCATGATGTTCTCCGTCGCGCCCACACTCGGAAACGGCAGAGACAGCTCCGCGCCGTGCAGCTTCGCCGCGCGGCAATATATCTCGCTCCCCTCTTCGTCGATTTCCGCGCCCATGGCGCGCAGGGCGCTCAGGTGCAAATCAATCGGGCGCTTGCCAAGCTGGCAGCCGCCGGGGAGAGAAAGCCGCGCCTCGCCGCAGCGGGCGATGAGCGCACCCATGAATATCACGGACGAGCGCATTTCCTCCATCAGCTCATGAGGAATGGCGGAGCATGAAAGATATGTAGAGTCGATGAAAACCTCATTGCGCCGCTGTTCGGCGGTGCAGCCGAGGTGGCGCAGTATTCTCAGCGCGGCGTCGACGTCGCGCAACTGCGGCACGTTCAAAAGCTCTGAGCGCGCCGGGCTTATTATGGACGCCGCGATGATGGGCAGGGTCGCGTTTTTTGACCCCTGCACAAAGCACGCCCCGTCAAGCTCGTTTCCGCCGCGTATATGCCATATATCCATAGCGAACCTCCCCGTGCCTGTCGAATCCGATTGTGCGTCAATCACGCTTATAGTATGCTCACAGAGAGGTTTTGGTGAGGCGAGAGGAGTTAAACTCCCCTCAGCCTATTATTATTTTTATTTGCAAAGGTCGAGGATAATGTCGGCGATTTTGTCGGTGGCGTCGGGAATGGCGAGCGAGCGCATGGCCGAGGCCATTTCATCAAGCTGCGCCTTATCCGCAAGCAGCTCCTTGACATCGGACAACAGCGAGGCCGCGTCAAATTCGCCCTCCAGCAAGACCTTTGCCCCGCCGGCCTTTTCGAGGACGCGGGCGTTTTTCTCCTGATGGTTGTTGGTGACATTCGGCGAGGGCACGATGATGACGGGCTTGCCCATGTACGCAAGCTCGGAGAGCGTGGACGCGCCCGCGCGGCAAAGGATAATGTCCGCTGCCGCCATCACGCGCGGCATGTCATAAATATACTCCCTCACGTCAGCGCCGCGGCTTTCATAGTCCGGTGCCTCGGCGTTGAGCTTTTCCATGAAGCGCTCATAATACATCGAGCCGACGGAGTGAATGAGGCGGAAAGCGGGCTTTTCATCAAGCAGCGTGATAAGCTCGCCCATAATCTTGTTCATGTGCGCCGCGCCGAGTGAGCCCCACACGGACACCACAAGCGGCTCGTCGGGGGCGATGCCGAGCTCGGCCTTGGCCTGTTCCTTCGTCAGGGCGTCAAACTCGCCGCGCACGGGCGTACCGGTGACGGTGACGCGGTCGGGGTGCTTATAGGCCGACTTGCTGTCGGCAAAGCCGACCATGACGCGGTCAACGCGCTCGGCCAAAAGCTTCGTCGTGAGGCCGGGCACGGCGTTGCTTTCGTGCACTGCCGTCGGTATGCCCAGCTCATGCGCCGCCGTGAGCACCGGGAAGCAAACATATCCGCCCGTGCCGACAACGGCGTCGGGCTTGAAAGCGCGGATTATGTTTTTGGCCTCGTGTGTGGAGTGGGCGACATTGCGCAGGGTTTCAAGATTGTGCTTTATCGCCTGCAAGCTCTTGCCGCGGCTGATGTTGGTGATTTTCAGCGCCTTGATTTCATACCCCTCGCGCGGGACAAGCTCCATCTCCATCTTCCCCTCCGCACCGATGAAAAGAAACTCGCTGTCGGGCATGAGTTCGCGCAGACGCCCGGCAATGGCGAGGGCGGGATTGATGTGGCCGGCTGTGCCGCCGCAGGTGAGGATGAACTTCATATATATCTTTCCTTTCTATTCGATGAGCACATCTCGCGATGCGCTGAGGATGATTCCCATTTCAAAAAGCTCGATGAGCAGCGCCGTCCCGCCATAGCTGAAAAACGGCAAGGAAATGCCGGTGCAGGGAATGAGATTTGTCACCACCGCGACATTGAGGAAAACCTGAATGGCGAGCAATGTGGTAATCCCCGCGCAGACAAGAAAGCCGAAGCGATCGGGCGAATGCAGGGCAATCCAATATCCGCGCAATATGAGCACGGAGAAAAGAACCAAGATGAGCGACGCGCCGATAAAGCCAAGCTCCTCGCAGACGACGGAGAAAATGAAATCGTTATGTTCTTCCGGCAAATATAAAAACTTTTGCCGACTCCCGCCGAGGCCGAGGCCGCTCAAGCCGCCCGAACCGATGGAATAGAGCGACTGGACAATTTGATATCCCTCATCGGACGAGCTTGAAAACGGGTCGCGCCAGGTGTTGATGCGGCCGGAGGCATAAGGGAAAAACATAAGCAGGACGCCCAGCGCCGCGCCCACCGCGCCGAAAGCCGCCACAAACCACCCAAGGCGCACACCGCCCAGAAAAAGCATTGCCCCGCCGACGGCGATGATGATAATAGAGGCGGAAAAATGCGGTTCAAGCACGAGCAGAGCCACAATTATAACCAATATCCCGCCAAAAGGCAAGATGCCATAGCGAAAAGTGCGCATTTTGCCGCGCAGGCGGCAAATGAGCGCGGAAAAGGACAAAATCACGGCGAGCTTTGCAAGCTCAGAGGGCTGAACTGTCAGCCCTCCGACGCCGAGCCAACGGCGCGCGCCGTTTGCCTTGACGCCGACAAACGGAACGAGCAGCAGCAAAACCAGCACCCCGCCCAAAAAGGCAAAAGACGCGCGGCGATAAAGAGCCATCGGCACGCGCGAGGCCAAAAGCATCGCCCCCACGCCGATGACGGCGAACAAAAGCTGGCGAATGAAATAATAAGCGGCGTTGCCGCCGGTGATGTTGCCGGGGTCATAATAAGCGCGGGCATAGCTGGACGAGAGCACCATCACCACGCCCACCGTCAACAGCACGAGCACCAGCACGAAAAAGCAGGTGTCAAACCCACGGCGGCGAGGCGCCGTCTTGACAGCGGAAAAGTCGGCGAGGCGGGCGCTTTCATAACGCATTTTCCCACCTCCCCGACTTAACGTCAAAATCTCATATCAGAGGGGATAACGCTGAAACACCCCAATAAATGATATGACGGCAAAGGTCAGAGATATGCCGGTAAAAAGAACAAAAAGTTCGCGCTCTTTCCACTTTTTGCCAGTCCATCCGCCCATTTCGAGGTGGTGATGGAGCGGCGCCATGCGAAACACGCGCTTGCCGTGAGTCAGCTTGAAGTAAGTAACCTGAATGATATCGGAAAGAGTCTCCAAGATGTAAATGATGCCGAGGGTGACGAGAATGAGCGGCATGTCATACGCAAAGGCCATTGCCGCCACAGCGCCGCCGAGGAACAGCGACCCCGTGTCCCCCATGAACACCTTGGCCGGGTTGAAATTATAAACAAGAAAGCCGAGCAGGCCGCCGACAAGCGCCGAGGCGAATATGCCAAGCTCCAAATACGCCTCACCCCAAAGCATGGTGACGGCGACGAAAAACACAAACACCGGGATGCTCGTTCCGGCGGCGAGGCCGTCTATGCCGTCGGTGATGTTGACGGCGTTGACCGTGCCGACGATGACGAACGAGGCAAACACAAAGTAAAGCCACTCCGGCATGTAAACGGTCTTGTTGAAAAACGGAATGTAAAGATCCGACGTGACAAAGCCCAGCTCGCGCATAAGCAGCACGAACACCAGCGCGGCGGCAAGCTGAAGCAAGAACTTCATCTTGGCCGTCAGACCGAGATTTTGCTTTTTCTTGAGCTTTTCCCAGTCGTCCAAGAAGCCGATTGCGCCGAAAACGAGCGCAAAGAGGAGCACAAATATGTGCACATAGTCCCCGTGCAGCATTCCCTCAAACCCGACGGTGAGACACACAAAGGTCACCGCCGCGATGAACATCATGCCGCCCATGGTGGGCGTCCCGGTTTTGGACATGTGCCAGGTGGGGCCGTTGGATTTGATCTCCTGACCCGCCTTTTGTCTGCGAAGCCACGGGATATAGAACTTGCCGAACACCGTGGCAAATAAAAATGCGAGCACAAAGGCAGTTATAAGCTTTATCGTCATGAT
>CAZUSM010000055.1:0-9677 GCA_964623675.1 uncultured Oscillospiraceae bacterium | reverse complement strand
AAGTCTAGTTTGTGTACCGCCGGGGAATTGGTGCTCGCGGGAATGCGGGCGGAGGAGGAATGCGAGGCTTATGGCGGGGGAAGAACCGGTTATCAAGATATTCGTGTCGCACAGAATTGACCTTGACAGCGCCGTCGTGGCCAATCCGCTGTATGTGCCGGTTCGGTGCGGCGCGGTGTTCGACAAACGGGAGAGCATCGGCATGCAGGGCGATGACACGGGCGAGAACATTTCCGAAAAGCGCGTGAATTACAACGAGCTCACAGTGCAATACTGGGCGTGGAAAAACGCGAAGGCGGATTATTACGGCTTGTGCCACTACAGGCGGTATCTGTCATTTTCGGACAGGGTGTACAAAACCATTCCGCACGGCCTTGTCAGCGCGCCGATTCTCACACGCAAATACGAGGAGCGCTTCTCGCTTTCGGACAGGGAGAAAATGAGGCAGATTATAAGCCAATTTGACCTCATCATACCGCAGCCGGCACCCGTGGCGAAAATGCCCGTGCCGCGCGGAAAGGCGGCGACGGTGAAAGACTTGTGGCAGACGCACGAGGGGCTGTTTTTCGAGCACGGCGCGGTGGACGCGCTTTTGGAGAGGCTGACGCGGCTTTTCCCGGAATATGCCGAGGCGTCGAGGGAGTATTTCAACTCCGGCTTTCATATCGGGTATAACTGCTTCGTGGCGAAGCGAGAGCTTTTTGACCGGCTGTGCGAGCTTCAATTCACCGTGTTGAAAAGCCTTGAGGCCGAAACGGATTTGGCAAAATATCCGCGAACACTCGGCTATTACGGCGAAATGATGTTCGGCGTATTTTGCCATTACATAAGCACCCACACCGATTGCCGCGTGGACAAGCGGCAGCTCGTGCTGTTTCGCAGCACGCAAGCCCCCGCAAGCCGAGGCGAGCTTTTGAAATGCTATGCGGGGTACGCGATGGACAACACCGTCCGCGCAGCCACGAACAAGCTGTTCCCGCTCGGCTCAAAGCGGCGCGAAAAGCTGAAAAACATATATTTCAATATAACCAAGTAGAGACATGTACGGAGGAAAAGACATTGGAAAAGCAATTCAAGCCCGTGCCGGATTGCGAGGAGCTTCGCTATAAGGGCACGCCCGAAAACCCCGACATAAAAATATTCGTTTCCCACCGAATCGACCAAGACAGCGAGACCATAGACAACCCGCTTTATATCCCCGTCCGCTGTGGGGCGGTTTATGACGAGCGAGAAAACGTGACTATGCTGGGCGATGACACGGGCGACAATATCTCCGAAAAGAGAAACAGCTATTGTGAACTGACCGTACAGTATTGGGCATGGAAGAACGTCAAGGCAGATTATTATGGGCTGTGCCATTATCGGCGGTACATTGGGTTCGGTAACAAATACTCAGCCGTAGGACATGCCGAATCAAACAACGGATGCATTGTTGAACCGGCAATATGTGAAGAGAGCTTAAAAAGAAATCTGTTGCAAGAGCATGCGATGCGCAATCAGATTGAGCAATACGATATAATCGCGATTGATCCAATACTAATCGAACAATCAAACTATCAAGCCATGCAAAACAGTTCTGATTATCACAACATGCGCGATGTGGATAACACAATTAAGATAATAAAAACAAAATACCCTGAAATGGCGCGCTCCTGCGATAAATACATGAATATTTCCAGGAGATGCTTTTTGTACAACTGTTGGATAATGTCTGCACACGTGTTTAATGAGTACTGTGCGTGGCTTTTTGATGTTTTGTCTGAACTGGAGAAACTGGTAGATGGCAAGTATTACAGTCAAAAAATGTTGCGAACACCCGGAACTATAGGGGAACGCCTGTTTGGAATATATCTTACTTACATTGAGGAGAAAGAATCTGCCAAGATAAAGTATCAGCCACTTGTTTTCTTTAATTACACAGGAACACTAAGTAATATACAGCCTTACAGGTCGGCAAATAACATAGCTATAGCATCAAACTTTGATGACAACTACACAAAAGTATTCTCGGTTCTGCTCCAGTCAATTATTGATCATTCATCCGTTGAATACAATTATGACATCATTATTCTAAGTCAAGACATTTCTCAAAGAAATATGGAAATGTTGCAATCCATGATCAATAAAAAGCCAAACTTTTCTGTTCGTTCGGTGAACGTTACGCCATATTTACAGGGAATAAGCAAATGGGTTGATAATGCAGTGTATACAGCCGATGTATACACTCGCGTATTAATACCGCATATTCTCAGCAACTATCAGAGAGTGTTGGTTTTAGACGCTGACATGGTATGCGAGCAAGACATCTCCAAATTATTCTTCCAAAATCTAAACACAAAGACAATCGCCGCAGTTAAGGACGTAGTATATCAGGGATATCTTAACGGAGCTGTCTCCGATACAAAAGACTATGCTGAAAACGTGCTCAAGCTCACTGAGCCATACAACTATTGCAACACCGGTGTATTGGTATTTGATTGTGATAAAGCAAGAAAACAGTATTCTTTAGAATACCTGCGTAGCTTTATTTCCACTCACGAATACAGAATATACGAACAAGACATGTTAAATGTTTTATATGATGGTCAAATTGATTTCTTGCCTCCAAACTGGAACACATTCACTTATACAAACAATTTCGTCAAAAATTGCGTTGCACTTTCTCCATACAGTGCACAATCAGAATATACAAAGGCAAGAAACAATCCATACATTTTGCATTTTGCCGCTCACCCAAAGCCTTGGTGGGTTGGTAAAGGTGATTATTCAGAGAGATTTTGGTATTACGCTAGGCGCTCGCCTTTTTATGAAGAGATTATTGCACTTATGATAAATCAGCTATCTTGCACCGATATGTCTACATCTTACTCCTCGTCTACAGTTGGGCATATCTCGAATGCAAGAAAACTGGCCGATATCGTTATTCCAAAGGGAAGCAAATTCAGAGCTGTGTTGAAAAAAATAATGCCTAAGAATTCACCTATCTACAACTTTTTCAAGTATATATATTACGCATTCGGAGGCAAATAAATGAAAGTAGTAATACTCGCGGGGGGATTTGGCACGCGGATATCGGAGGAATCGCAGTTCAAGCCCAAGCCAATGGTTGAGCTGGGCGGGATGCCCATTTTGCTGCACATCATGAAGCTCTATTCCTCATACGGCTACAACGACTTCGTGATATGCGCGGGGTACAAGCAGCACGTGATAAAAGAATACTTCGCGGACTATTTTTTGCACACCTCGGACATTACATACGACTTCTCGCACGGCAAAAACGAGATGACGGTGCACCACAATTTCTCAATGCCGTGGCGCGTGACCGTCGCCGACACCGGGCTGAACACCATGACCGGCGGCCGCGTGAAAAGAATCCGGGAATACATCGGCGACGAGCCTTTCATGCTCACCTACGGCGACGGCGTCTGCGACATCGACTTGGACAAGCTGTTGACGTTCCATAAGTCGCACGGAAAGATGGTGACCCTGTCCGTATACAACGCCGGGCAGCGCTTCGGCGTGCTGGATATCGGCGAAAACGGCGCGGTTCGTGACTTCCGCGAAAAGACGCAGGGCGACGGAAACATGATAAACATCGGCTTCATGGTCTGCCAGCCGGAGTTCCTCGACTATATCGAGGGCGACAGCACCGTGCTGGAAAAAGCGCCGCTTGAAAACGCGGCCAAGAACGGCCAGCTCATGGCGTACAAGCACGAGGGCTTTTGGCAGTGCATGGACACCGTGCGCGAGAAGGAAAAGCTTGAAAAGATGTGGCTTGACGGCAACGCGCCGTGGAAGGTTTGGGCTGACTGATGAAAAATGAGCTGTTGGATTTTTACAAGGGCAAGCGCGTTTTCGTCACAGGTCACACCGGCTTTAAGGGCGCGTGGCTGAGCTGCATTCTCGCCGATGCCGGGGCTGAGGTGACGGGGTTTTCGCGCTGCACGGAGAAAGAGCTGTCGCTTTTCGACCTGAGCGGGGTTGTGCACGACATGCACAGCGTGAAGGGCGATGTGCGCGATTATTCGGCGATGAAAGCCGCGATTGACGAGGCAAAGCCGGAGATTATACTCCACCTTGCCGCGCAGCCGATTGTGAAAACGAGCTACGCCGAGCCGCTGTACACCTACGAGACCAACGTCATGGGCACGGCGAATCTGCTTGAGGCCGTGCGCACGGCAAGCTGCGTTCGCTCGGTTTTGAACGTGACGACTGACAAGGTGTATCTCAACCGCGAGTGGGAGTGGGGGTACAGGGAGAATGAGCCGCTGGACGGCTTTGACCCGTACTCGAACTCAAAATCCTGCTCCGAGCTTGTCACGCACAGCTATGTGAACAGCTTTTTCGCCGAGTCCGACGTCGCCGTGTCCACGGCGCGGGCGGGCAATGTGATCGGCGGCGGGGATTTCGCGGCGAACAGGATTATCCCGGACTGCGTGCGCGCTGTCCGCGCCGGCACAGCGCTCGGCATAAGAAACCCGTACTCCACGCGGCCGTACCAGCACGTGCTTGAGCCGCTTTTCGCGTATTTGATGATCGCCAAGCGCCAGTATGAGTACGCGAAATGCTCCGGGTGGTACAATGTCGGCCCGGACGAGTGCGACTGTGTGACGACGGGCGAGCTTGTCGAGCTGTTTGCGCAGAAGTGGGGCGACGGCTTTGCGTGGGAAAACCGCGCCGAGGAAAACGCCCCGCACGAGGCCAATTTTCTCAAGCTCGACTGCTCGAAAATAAAGTCCGTGTTCGGCTGGCAGCCCACATGGCACATCGACGAGGCCGTCGGCGAGACGGTGAATTGGACAAAGGTTTGGCTCTCCGGCGGAGATATAAGAGAAGAAATGCGGAGGGAAATCGGCGCATTCACGGAGGTGCAGGGATGAGAAAAGCTATAGTCACGGGAGCGAACGGCTTCGTGGGAAGTGCACTGGTGAAAGAGCTGCTCGGCGCGGGCTACACCGTTTGGGCGGTGGGGCACAACGGGCATTTTTCCAATCTGCCCGCGAGCGAACGGATAATCCCGGTTTCATGCGATTTGTGCGATATGGCCAAGCTCCCGGAAATGCTTTCGGAGCGTGAATTTAATCTGTTCTTTCATCTTGCTTGGCAAGGCTCGGCCGGGAGCGCGAGGGCGGACACCGCCTTGCAGCTTCAAAACGCGCAATGGTCGGTCGACGCACTGCGCGCGGCAAAGGCCTTGGGCTGCGCGCGCTTTGTCTGCGCGGGCAGCATAATGGAAAAGGAAACCATGGCCGCGGCATACAAGCAGGGCAACAAGCCCGGCATGGGCTATGTTTACGGCAGCGGGAAGCTGGTGGCGCACACAATGTGCATGTCCGTCGCCGCAGATATCGGCATGGACATTGTTTGGCCGCAAATCACCAATGCTTACGGCGTGGGCGAGAAAAGCCCGCGCATGGTCAACTCCACCATTCAAAAGTGCATTCGCGGCGAAGCCCCGCAATTCACGGCGGGAACGCAGAATTATGATTTTGTCTACATAGACGACGTGGCGCGCGCCTTTCGCCTTATCGGCGAAAACGGCAAACCGTTCAATTCTTATCTCATCGGCAGTTCCGAGGCCAAGCCCTTGAAAGAGTTTCTGTTGGAAATGAAAGAGGCCATTGCGCCCGAACTTGACTTCGTTTTCGGCGATATCCCGTTCACGGGGGTTGACATGCCGCTTTCGGATTTCGATTGCTCGCAGACGGAAGCGGACACCGGGTTCAAGGCCGAAATAGGCTTTGGCGAGGGCTGCAAACTGACGCGCGACTGGTGGAGAACTCAGATATGATACAAAAGTTTGAATTTAACGAATCGGCCATTCCCGACCTTGTTGAAGTGACCCCATTCAACGCCGACGATGTTCGCGGCTGTTTCACAAAGGATTATTCCAAAGAGGTTTTCGAGGCAAACGGCATTCATCACGATTTGGCCGAGGTGTTTTACACCACAAGCCATAAGGGCGTCATCCGCGCGCTGCACTTTCAGCGCGTGATGCAGCAGCCAAAGCTCGTGCGGTGTATATATGGGCATGTTTGGGACGTTGTTGTCGATTTGCGCAAGGACAGCCCGACGTTCAAGAAATGGCTGGCGTTTGACCTGATCGGGGAAAAGCACAATGAAATCCTCGTCCCCGCCGGGTGCGCGCACGGCTATCTCGTGCTGGAGCATTCCATTGTGTCTTACAAATGCGGGGAGAAGTTTTACGGCGAGTATGACGACGGCATCATGTGGAACGACCCCGAACTCAACGTGCAGTGGCCGCTGGAGCTTGTGGGCGGGATTGAGAACGTAATCTTGGCCGACAAAGACAAAAATCTCCGATCCTTCGCGGAGTTTATGAAAGAGTACGGAGGCTTTTGATTATGGACGCACTTGTTGTCGGGTGCGGTTTGTGCGGGAGTGTAATTGCGCGGCATTTGGCAGAGCGCGGCTTCGCCGTGGAAATGTGGGATTTGAGAGACCACATCGGCGGCAACATGTTTGACTATGTCGATGAGCACGGCATACTTGTGCATAAGTACGGGCCGCATACGTTTCACACGTCGAAAAAGCAGCTTTATGATTACGTATGCCGGTTTGAAAGCTGGATTCCGTATAAGCTGACCTGCGGCGCAGTGTGGGACGGGAAATACACCCCCACGCCGTTCAACTTCACGACGATAGACACGTTTTATCCCAAGGACAAGGGAGACGCACTGAAAGCGCGGCTTATGGAGAAATACGCCGAGCGCAGCACCGCCACAGTTGTCGAGGTTTTGGAAAACGAAAACGAGGATATACGCGAGTACGCCAAGTTTCTCTTTCAAAATGACTATGCTCCATACACCGCGAAGCAATGGGGCGTGTCGCCGGATGAGATAGACCCAAGCGTCCTCAAGCGTGTGCCGCTCCGGTTCAGCTATGACGAGGGATATTTTGACGACGAGTATCAGGTTATGCCGGAGCACTCTTATTCCGAGTTTTTCACCAAGCTTCTCTCGCACCCGAACATAAGCGTAAAGCTGAACACGAATGCGCTTGAGCATATCAGGATAAGCGGAAACTCCGTTTTGCTCGACGGGGTTGAAGCTGACATTCCCATTGTCTATACCGGGCCGATTGACGAGCTTTTTTCCTGCGTTTACGGCGCTTTGCCGTACCGTTCTTTGCGCTTTGAATGGAGGCACGACGAAAAAGTTGACAGCTTTCAGCCCGCTCCCGTGGTTGCCTACCCGCAAGAGCCGGGGTATACGCGCATAACGGAGTATAAAAAGTTGCCGGTGCAGAACTGCCACGGGACGAGCTATGCGATTGAATATCCCCTGCCCTACGAGGAGGGCAAGCAGCAAGAGCCGTATTACCCCGTGTTGACCGAGGCGAGCATTGAGCGCTATGGCAAATACAAGGCGCTCGCCGACAGCATTCCAAATCTCCATTGCTGCGGCAGACTGGGTGATTTCAAGTATTACAACATGGATCAAGCCCTCGCCCGCGCGCTGGAGATATGCGAAACTCTGTGAAACGCGGGAATTGATGAAACAACTATATATCGTTTGTTTGCACTATTGAGCATAATAATATTGGGTGTACGCCTCGCTTTGCGAGTGGCGTACACCCAATGTTTTGTTAGATTATCATCTCACCCGATTACCCGTTTTGCTAGGCGTTCTACGTCGGACAGGAACAGGGCGGCTTCGGCGTCGGAGGGGATGAGGAAGCCGGTGCGGGGGGAGACGGTGAAGGCGTCGACGGCCGGGCCGTCCATGAGGCAGGAGCGCTTGAACTGCTGCGAGAAATAGCGGCGGCAGTAGCTCGTGAGCCAGCGGACAAGCTCCACATCCGTGAACTCGTCGCCATAAGCGCGCTTGGCGAGGCGGAAGGTCTTGGACGGGGTGAAGCCGCAGACGAGAATCTTGTGCGTGAAGAAATCCTGCAGGGAGTATGAGCCGACGGCGTCCTCGCTCTTTTGCTCAATCTGGTCGTCGTGAATGGGCAAAAGCTCCGGCGTGACGGGGCAGTCGAGCACGTCCCAAAGGGAGTCGGCGAGTGTTTTGTTGTCGGTGGTCTGCGCGATATAGCGGACGTTGGCGCGAACCTGCGTCTTGGTCAGGCCGAGGTTGACGTCATAATTGCTGGTGTGGTCGCCGTTGAAGGTGCACCAGCCGTCGACAAACTCGCTCAAGTCCTCTGTGCCGACGTCGAGGCCGTTGACCTTGTTGGCGATGTCGAGCAGCACCTGAGTGCGCTCGCGCGCCTGAGCGTTTTCAAAGGCGACGGAGTAATCGTCATGCGCGTGGCCGATGTCGTCAAAGTGCTGATAGACGGCCTTGCCGATGTCGATGACGCGAACCTCCGCGCCGACCTGCTCGGCGACGATGACGGCGTTGGACTTGGTGCGGGACGATGTGCCGAAGCACGGCATGGTGCAGGCCACGACGTTGGTCGACGGCAAGCCCATGCGCTCAACGGCGCGGGCGCACACCATGACGGCGAGCGTGGAATCCACGCCGCCGGAGATGCCGACGACGCAGTGGTCAAGCTTTGCCTGCTGCATGCGCTTGACAAGGCCGGACACCTGAATGTCCAACACGCGCTCGCAATATTCGGGCACGTCCTCCGGTCTTGCGGGCAGGTGCGGGTGCATGGAGTATTCGCGCGTAAGCTCGGTGTGGGCAAGCTCCTTGCCCCAATAGGCAAGGCACATGTCCTCATCCGGCTCGTCGAAGCCGCCGCGTGCGCGGCGGAGATTGAGCGCGTGGTCAACGTCGATTTCGCTGACGGCCATGCTGTCGGGGCTTTCGTCCTGCGCGAGGATGACGCCGTTTTCGGCGACAAGGCACAGGCCGGAAAAGACATTGTCCGTGGTGCTTTCGCCCTTGCCGGGCGCGGCGAGCACCACACCGCAGGAAAGGTGCTTGGAGACATAGCGCGCGGCGAGCACGGCGTCATCCGTGGACGAAACCGTGGCCGGGAAGGCCGCCATCTGCGCAATCACGGTCGCGCCCTCAGCGGCGTAATACTCGCTCGGCGGGCACACCGCGCCGATATCCCCGCCCAGCTCAACCGCGACGGACAGGCCGGGGAGCTTGGCATGGACAAAGAGCGTGTTGGGGGCAAGGTCGGTCTCCAGCGCGCCGACGCGCACGGCCTCGCCCTCGCCGGTATACTCGGCGAAGCGGCTGCCGGCGACATTCTGCCGCGGCACGAGGGCGAGCAGCTCGCCATCATACACGGCGGCGGCACAGCTCAACAGCCGGCTGCCGTAAGCATACGGCAGGCCGACGAACATGAGCATGTCCTCCCCCGCACTGGCCGCGACGACGCGCTCCAGCGCGCGCGCCGCGCCCTCGATGAGCACGCGGTGGCCGATGAGGTCATAGCACGAGCAGCCGGTGAGCGTAAGCTCAGGGAAGACGAGGAGCTTGACGCCCTTCGCCTCGGCCTTTTTCATGCAGTCGATAACGCGCTCGGCATTATACTCGGCATCCGCCACGCGGATGACCGGAGAGGCCGCCGCCGCCTTAACAAATCCGTCTATCATTTCTCGTTGCGCCTCTGTTTCTCAAATTTCGGGGTTGCTCAGAACTTAATGCGCTCGGCGATATAGTCCTTGACCTCGCTAATGGGGATGCGAACCTGTGTCATGCTGTCGCGCTCGCGCACGGTGACGCAGTGGTCGGCCTCGTCGGTCTCTG
>CAZUSM010000054.1:0-9762 GCA_964623675.1 uncultured Oscillospiraceae bacterium | reverse complement strand
ATAATGTCACGGGCATGAGCTGCGCGGCGTGTTCGGCGCGCGTGGAAAAGGCGGTGAACGCCGTCGCGGGCGTTCAATCCTGCGCCGTCAGCCTGCTGACCAATTCCATGGGCGTCGAGGGCACGGCCTCGGCCGAGGACATCATCGCCGCCGTCAAAAACGCGGGTTACGGCGCGTCGCTCAAGGGCGCGGGCGCGCCCACGCCGGGTGCGAGCGAGGCAAGCGCGGAGGCCGCGCTCGCCGACCACGAGACCCCGCGCCTCAAACGCCGCTTGGCGGCCTCGCTTGGCTTTCTCGCCGTGCTGATGTATTTCTCCATGGGTCACACCATGTGGGGCTGGCCGTTGCCGAGCTTTTTCGAGGGCAATTTCGTCGCCGTCGCGCTTGTCGAACTGCTTTTGACCATCATCGTCATGCTTATCAACCGCCGCTTTTTCATCAGCGGCTTCAAGAGCATGGTTCACCGCGCGGCGAACATGGACGCGCTTGTCGCCCTCGGCTCGTCGGCCGCGTTTGTTTACAGCACTTATGCCCTTTTCGCCATGACGGGCGCGGTTTCGCGCGGCGACGCGGCTGCGGCGGCGGGGTACATGCACGAGCTTTATTTTGAATCCGCCGCCATGATTCTCACGCTCATCACAGTCGGCAAAATGCTTGAAGCGCGCTCCAAGGGCAAGACCACCGACGCGCTCAAGGCGCTCATGCGCCTCGCCCCCAAAACCGCCACCGTCGAGCGCGGCGGGGCGGAAGTGGCCGTCCCGGTCGAGGAGGTCAGGGTGGGGGACGTGTTTCTCGTGCGCCCCGGCGAAAGCATCCCGGTTGACGGCGTCGTCCTCGACGGCGAAAGCGCCGTGAACGAGGCCGCGCTCACCGGCGAAAGCGTCCCCGCCGACAAGGCGGCGGGGGACGGCGTTTCCGCCGCGACGGTGAATCAATCCGGCTTCCTGCGCTGCCGCGCCACGCGCGTCGGCGAGGACACGACGCTCTCTCAGATTATCCAAATGGTCTCCGACGCGGCGGCCACGAAAGCGCCCATTGCCAAGCTGGCCGACAAGGTGTCGGGCGTGTTCGTGCCCACGGTCATCGCGCTGGCCGTCATCACCACGGCGGTTTGGCTCGTCTTGGGGCGCGGCGTGGGCTTTGCCCTCGCGCGCGGAATCTCCGTGCTGGTGATAAGCTGCCCGTGCGCCCTCGGCCTTGCCACGCCGGTGGCCATCATGGTCGGCAGCGGCCTCGGCGCGAAAAACGGCATACTCTTCAAAACCGCCGCCTCTTTGGAGGAGACCGGGCGCGTGGACATTGTCGTCCTCGACAAAACCGGCACCGTCACCTCCGGCGAGCCGCGCGTGACGGATATTGTCCCCGCCGAGGGTGTGAGCGAGGACGCGCTCATCTCCCTTGCCTATTCGCTGGAGATAAAAAGCGAACACCCGCTTGCCCGCGCCGTCACCGACTGCGCGCGCGAGCGCGCCGCCGTGGCGCACGATGTGCGCGATTTCCGCGCCCTGCCCGGCAACGGGCTGGAGGGCGCGCTCGACGGCGTTCGCCTCGTCGGCGGCAAGCTTGATTATATTGCCTCTCTCGTCACTCTGCCCACGGCGCTGACAGACCGCGCGAAAGCCCTCGCCGCCGAGGGCAAGACCCCGCTGCTTTTCGCCCGTGGCGACGCGCCCCTCGGAATAATTGCTGTGGCCGACGTCATCAAGCCCGACAGCGCCGAGGCAGTGCGGGAGCTGAAAAACATGGGCGTGCGCGTGGTGATGCTCACGGGCGATAATTTCCGCACAGCCGAGGCCATTGGCCGCGAGGTGGGCGTGGACGAAGTCATCGCCGGAGTGCTGCCCGACGGGAAAGAGGCCAAAATTCGCCGCCTCATGCGTGAGGGCAGCGTCGCCATGGTCGGCGACGGAATAAACGACGCCCCCGCGCTCACGCGCGCCAACGTCGGCATCGCCATCGGCGCGGGCGCGGACGTCGCCTTGGACGCGGCGGACGTCGTGCTCGTCAACAGCCGTTTGAGCGATGTACCCGCCGCCCTGCGCCTCAGCCGCGCCACGCTCCGCAACATCCGCGAAAATCTCTTTTGGGCGTTTTTCTATAACGCTGTGGGCATTCCCATTGCGGCGGGGGCGTTCGTGTCCCTCGGCCTGACGCTCAACCCAATGCTGGGCGCGGCGGCTATGAGTCTGTCGAGCTTCTGCGTGGTGTCCAACGCCCTGCGCCTTAACATGTTCAAGCTTCGTGACGCAAGCCACGACAGAAAAAAGCATAAAAAATCAAAACCCGTCAAGGAGGAAAAAACCATGGAAAAGACAATGAAAATCACCGGCATGATGTGCCCGCACTGCGAGGCCGCCGTCAAAAAGGCTCTTGAAGCCGTCGAGGGAGTCAGCGAGGCCAAGGTCAGCCACGCCGACGGCATCGCCGTCGTCACTCTCGCCGCCCCCGTCGATGACGCGACCCTCCGCGCCGCCGTCGAGGCCAAGGACTACACCGTCACCGAGATAGAATAAGCGAAAAAATCCGCCCGGCTGACCCCAGCCGGGCGGGTTTTCGGCAAAAACGCAAATTTTTTGCTTTTTTCTTGCATATTCTCGAATGTTGTGATATTCTGTCGATGGTACATAGTACCCTTAGAGCACTGCACAACGGCAGGCGGCCGGCTACGCCACCCGAAAGGGGGTGAAGCTAATGCGACTTACGATAACTCTTACATTGCGCAAGCTGATGTTCCAGTTTATTGTACATAGCAGAAGCCGCCACTCGGCAAAGTGACGGCTTCATAGCATAGCTATGAGATTCTTCTACTGAGCTAACCGCTTGTCGCAGTGCTCTTTGTACGTTTATTATACATCCCCTCCGGCGCTTTTGTCAAGCGCGGGGGGCTTTTTTGCAATAAGCGTTTCCCCACAGGCGGGGAAACGCTTATATCTTTCATTTACTTCTCCACGATTTCCTTGGTGTCTCTTGCGATGACAAGCTCCTCGTTCGTGGGGATGACGAACACCTTGACCTTGCTGTCGGGGGTGGAGATCAAGATGTCCTCGCCGCGCTTGGAGTTGGCGTCGGAGTCGATGCTCACGCCGAGATAGCCGAAGTACTCGCAAATCGCCGCGCGGGTTTCCTTGCTGTTTTCGCCCACGCCGGCGGTGAACACGATGGCGTCCACGCCGTTCATCGCCGCGACGTAGCTGCCCGCGACCTTCGCCACCCAGTAGGCGAACATGTCAAGGGCGAGCTTTGCGCGCTCGTTGCCGCTTTCGGCGGCGCTGTCGAGATCGCGGAAGTCGCTCGACACGCCGGAAATGCCCTGCACGCCGGACTTCTTGTTGAGAATGCTGAGCATGTCGTCGATGCCGATGCCGTATTTATTCATGATGTACTGCATCACGCCCGGATCAAGGTCACCGCAGCGCGTGCCCATCGGCAGACCGACCAGCGGCGTGAAGCCCATGGAGGTGTCCACGCACTTGCCGCCGTCAACGGCGCATATAGACGAGCCGTTGCCCATGTGGCAGGAGACTATCTTCAGCTCCGCAATGTCCTTGCCCATCAGCTCGGCGCAGCGGGAGGAGACATAGCGGTGAGACGTGCCGTGGAAGCCGTAACGGCGCACGCCGTCCTTCTCGTAGTATTCATACGGCAGCGCGTACATATACGCCTTGCCCGGCATGGTCTGGTGGAACGCGGTGTCGAACACGGCCACCATCGGCACGTCGTCGCCCATGACGGCCTTGCAGGCGTTGATGCCGGTGATGTTTGCGGGGTTGTGCAGGGGCGCGAACGGGGTGCACTCGTCGATCGCCGCCATGACGGAGTCGTCGATTTTCACGCTGCTTGCGAACTTCTCGCCGCCGTGGACGACGCGGTGGCCGACGGCGTCGATTTCCTTCATGCTCGTGACAACGCCGTATTCGGCGCTCGTGAGCTTGTCGATGACGGCGGCAATGGCCTCGGAGTGGGTCGGCATGGGCAGATCCTCGTTGAACACGGGCTTGCCGCCGACGAGCGGGGTGTGCTTGAGATGGCCGTCGATGCCGATGCGCTCGCACAGACCCTTGGCCATGACCTGCTCGGTCTCCATGTCGATGAGCTGATACTTCAGGGAAGAGCTCCCTGCGTTGATGACAAGAATTTTCATTGCATTCTGTCCTTTCTGCTATTGTAAATTGCTTTGAAATTAAGTAGAATATCTCTGCACCTATTTTAATACAAAATCGCAAAAACGCAAGTACTATTTTACGGAGGCACGCCATGAAAACGGTGGGAATAGTCGCGGAGTATAATCCCTTTCACCTCGGCCATCAATATCACATCAAAAAAACGCGCGAAGCGGTGGGGGAGGAGTGCACCGTCGTCTGCGCCATGTCCGGCGACTTTGTCCAGCGCGGCGAGGCCGCGTTATACTCCAAATTCGCCCGCGCCGAGGCCGCCGTGCGCGCCGGGGTTGACCTCGTGGTCGAGCTGCCCGCGCCGTGGGCGCTGTCGTCTGCCGAGGGCTTTGCCCGCGGTGCGGTGGCGCTGCTCGCCGCCTGCGGCGCGCAGTATCTCAGCTTCGGCAGCGAATGCGGGGACATCGCCCCGCTTCAAGCCCTCGCCGACGCGCTGTGCGATGACGCCATGAACGCTGCTGTCCGCGATCTGCTGGGCGAAAACGCAAATCTATCCTACGCCGCCGCGCGCCAAATCGCCGTTGAGCGCAAGCTCGGCGCGCTCGCCTCGCTTTTGGAAAAGCCGAACAACATCTTGGCCGTGGAATATCTCAAGGCCATCAACACCCTCTCCCTTGACCTTGCGCCCATCACCGTGCCCCGCGCGGGCGCGGGGCACGATGTGCAAGATGCCTCCTCTGCCCTCCCCTCGGCCATGGACCTCCGCCGCCGCATATTGCGCGGCGAGTCCGCCGCGCAATATATCCCCGCCCCGGCAAACGCCGTGTATGACGCCGAGCGGGAAAAGGGGAGAGTTGCCGACCCCGACGCTGTGGAGCTTGCCGTGCTCTCCCGGCTTCGCATGCTGCCGCGCGAGGCGTTTCTCGCCCTGCCCGACGCCGCCGGCGGGGCGGGGGAACGGCTGTACGCCGCCGCCCGCGCCGAACCCACGCTCGATGCCGTGCTCGCCGCCGCCAAAACCAAGCGCTATGCCCTCGCGCGCATTCGCCGCATGTGCATCTGCGCCGCCCTCGGCGTCACCGCCGACATGGCAGCCGGGACGCCGCCCTATATCCGCGTCCTTGCCGCCAATGAGCGCGGCTGCGCCCTCTTGCGCCCGCTCAATGACCGCGAAAGCGGCCTGCCCGTCGTCACAAAGCCCGCCGCCGTGTCCTCTCTCGCGGACAATTGCAAGCGCGTGTTCGCCGTCGGCGTATCCGCCCATGACCTTTATGCCCTCGCTTTTCGGGCAAAACAGGAGAGAAAGGGCGGCGAGGACTGGCGTATCAGCCCGAAAATTGTGAAATTTTCATAAAAATTCAGAAAATATTTTTTGAATTTAGTCAAATGCATTTATTGCAATTTAGCGCGCTATAGTGCATAATACAAATATCGCATGAGAGATACACGTGTCCGCGTTCTGCGGACTCGATAACCGGGCGATACATTATATTACGGAGGGAAACACAATGAAAAAGATAATTGCAATCGCGCTGTGCCTCGTGATGGTCTTCGCGCTTTGCGCCTGCGGCGGTTCGGGCAGCGGCTCGTCCGACAGCGGCGAAAAGGTCGTCAAGATAGGCGTTTTCGAGCCGCAGTCCGGCCAGAACGCCGCCGGCGGCAAGAAAGAGATTCTCGGCATCGAGTATGCCCACTCTCTCTACCCCACCATTGACATCAACGGCGAGACCTACAAGGTCGAGCTTGTCTATGCTGACAACGCCTCCGACGCCTCCAAGGCGCCCACGGCCGCTCAGCTTCTCATCAGCCAGAACGTCTCCATCGTTCTCGGCACTTACGGCTCCGGCTGCGCCATCGCGGCGGGCGACCTCTTTGCCGAGGCCAAGCTCCCCGCAATCGGCACTTCCTGCACCAACCCCCAGGTCACTCTCGGCAACGACTATTACTTCCGCATTGCTTACATTGACCCGTTCCAGGGCGCCGTCATGGCAAACTACGCTCTCAAGCAGGGCTGTGAAAACTGCGTCGTCATAGTCGAGGCCGGTGACGACTACTCCGCCGGCTTCGGCAACTACTTCTCCGAGGCCATGCTCGCCGCCGGTGCCAAGTGCAGCACCGTCACCTTCCAGACCGGCGAGACCGACTTCTCCACCATCATGGCCAACATCAAGTCCGAGGGTTATGACGGCATATTCGCCCCTGTTTCCATCGAGACCGCTCCTCTGATCATCAATCAGGCGCGTGACAACGGCGTTGACTGCCAGATCATGGCCGGCGACACTTGGGACGACATCTCCATCGCCGAGCGCGCGGGAGACAATGCCAACGGCGTGTTCTTCTCCTGCTTCTTTGACGCATCCGACACGAACAACGAGGCCGGTGTTGTTTTCAACAAGGGCATCCTCGAATGGATCGCTGCCGACGCCACCCGCCTGGAGAATAACGGCGGCACGGCCGACGCCATCTCCTCCGTCACTCCCTGCGGCTACGACGCTTACATTGCCGCCTACAACGCCATCCTCAACGCCCAGAGCACCGACGGCGAGGCCATCCGCGACGCGCTTGCCTCTCTCGAGGTCGAGGGTCTTGTCACCGGCGATCTGAAGTTTGACGAAAACGGCGACGCCATCAAGAACTATGTCGCCATCAAGACCTTCCAGGACGGCGAAATCGTCTTCTCCGATTCCTACACCGGCGAATGATTTTCTCATTACTCATTAAATATTAAAGCTGCGGACGCTTTTCCCCGGCGTTTAATCGCCGGGGAACGTTCCGTTTATCCGCACATTTATGTGCAGCTTAGTTAGGAGGCACGTAATATGCACACTGCCACATATTACATCGACTTGCTGCTCTCCGGCATCACCGTCGGGAGCTTGTACGCGCTTATCGCCATCGGCTACACCATGGTCTACGGCATACTGCGTCTCATCAACTTTGCCCACGGCGACATTTTCATGATGGCCGGCTTTTTCATGGTGTACATGAGCGCGACAATGCCCATGGCAGTCGCCATTCCCTTGGTCTTGCTCATGACGGTGCTGCTCGGCTTTTTCATTGAGCGCGCGGCGTATAAGCCCCTGCGCTCCGCCCCCCGCATGTCGGTCATGATTTCCGCCATCGGCGTCAGCTATCTTTTGCAAAACCTCGCCACTTACATCACCGGCGGCCTCGCCCGTGCCTACCCCGAAATCAGCTTCTTGAAGGGCACGTTCATGCTCGGCGCGCTCAAGGTCAAGGTGATCACCGTCGTCACCCCCGTCATGACCATTCTCCTCGTCGTGGCGCTGGTGCTGTTCATCAACCACACCAAAACCGGCATGGCCATGCGCGCGGTCTCCAAGGACTTTGACACCGCCCGCCTCATGGGCATCCGCGTCAACCGCATCATTTCCGTCACGTTCATCATCGGCTCGTTCCTCGCCGGTGTCGGTTCGATACTTTACTTCACAAATTACGGTCAGGTCAGCCCCACCATCGGCGCGATGCCCGGTCTCAAGGCGTTCGTCGCGGCGGTGTTCGGCGGGATTGGCTCAATCCCCGGCGCTGTCCTCGGCGCATATATAATCGGTATCTGCGAGTCGCTCATCAAGGCCAACGACTCCATCGCCATTTTCAGCAATGCCTTTACCTTTGCTCTTTTGATTTTGGTGCTCTTGTTCAAGCCCAACGGAATGTTCGGCGAAAAGCTTACGGAGAAGGTGTGATATTATGACAAAGCTTAATAAAAAAAGAGATTTCATCCTTTCCGCCGCGCTTATCGTCGTCATCTTGGCTCTGCTTTTCTACGTCGATGAGTATCAGCATTATTCCATGCTCGCCTCCGTCATCCAAAAGGCCGCCATTTACTCGCTCCTTGCGGTGTCCATGAACCTTTTGACGGGCTTCACGGGGCTTTTCTCCCTCGGTCAGGCCGGGTTTATGATGCTGGGTGCTTATACTTACGCCATTTTGACCATTCCCCTTGAGCAGCATGCCAGCGTTTATCAGTATTTCAACGGCGGCGTCGTGAACGTCTGCCTCCCGGCCTTTGTGGGCGTCATTCTCGCGGGGCTGGTTGCGGTCGTGTTCGCGTGGCTTGTCGGCAAGCCCTGCCTCAAGCTCAAAAGTGACTATTTGGCCATCGCCACCCTCGGCTTTGCGGAAATTCTCCGCGCGCTCATCCAGTGGGACGTCCTCGGCCCTGTCACCAACGCCTCCAACATTCTCAAAAAGTTCCCCAAGTTTGACAGCATAATCACTCCCGTCGTCATCTCGGCGTTCTGCATTTTCCTCATCGTCCTGCTCATCAACTCCTCTTACGGCCGCGCCTTCAAGGCCATCCGTGAGGACGAGATTGCCGCCGAGGCCATGGGCATCAACCTCGCCAAGACCAAGATGCAGGCCTTCCTCACCAGCGCCTTTTTCGCCGGCATCGGCGGCGCGCTCTTGGCCATGTTCCAGGCGAGCGTTCAGGCGCGTTCGTTCACCTCGGCCATGACGTATGAGATTTTGCTCATCGTCGTCATCGGCGGCATCGGCTCGGTCACGGGCTCGGTTTTGGGCAGCTTCTTGTACATCGCCTGTTCCGAGTGGTGGCTGCGCTTCCTCGACGACTCGCAAACCTACCTCGGCGTGAACATTCCGTTCATGCGCGGCGGCTTCCGCATGGTGGTTTTCTCCGTCGTCATCATGCTCATCGTCCTTTTCTACCGTCAGGGCATCATGGGCACGCGCGAGTTTTCTTGGCAGGGGATAATCAACTTCTTCAAAAAGCTCTTCAAAAAATCCGACAGAAAGGCGGCGCGCGGCAATGGCTGAAAACGTTCTCCATATTGAAAACATAACCATGCAGTTCGGCGGCGTCGTCGCCGTCAACAACCTCAATCTCGACATTGATCAGGGTCAAATCGTTGCCCTCATCGGCCCGAACGGCGCCGGCAAAACCACCGCCTTCAACTGCGTCACCGGCGTCTATGAGCCGACCAACGGCAAGATTGACTTTTACGGCGAGACGATAGTCGAAAACCACCCGCAGGGCAAAATGAAAAAGCTCTACGCCGGTGAAAACCTCGGCAAGTATGACAAAATCGTCTCCCACACGCCCGACGTCATCACCGCCAAGGGCATCGCGCGCACGTTCCAAAACATCCGCCTTTTCTCAAAGCTCTCCGTTTTTGAAAACGTGCTCATTGCCAAGCACATGCGCGCCAAGCAGAATTTCTTTTCCGCCGCGCTTCACCTCAACTCCGCCGAGGAAAAGCGCATGCGCGAGGAGACCATGGCGCTCCTCACCGAGCAGGGCTTGGACAAGTATAAAGACGACGTCGCCGGCAGCCTCCCTTACGGCATTCAGCGCCGCTTGGAGATCGCCCGCGCCTTGGCCACCGAGCCGAAGCTCCTCTTGCTCGATGAGCCGGCCGCCGGCATGAATCCGCAGGAAACGCTGGAGCTTGCCGATTTCATCGGCCAAATCCGCGATGAGTACAAGCTTTCCGTGTTCCTCGTCGAGCACCACATGGATCTCGTCATGAACATCAGCGACATGATTTATGTTCTCGACTTCGGCAAGCTCATCGCCAAGGGCGTCCCGTCCGAGATTCAGAACAACGAGCATGTTATTGACGCATATTTGGGGGTGAGCGACGATGAGTGATGTTATTCTCAGCGT
>CAZUSM010000053.1:0-9915 GCA_964623675.1 uncultured Oscillospiraceae bacterium | reverse complement strand
GTCAGGCTTTCGGGGTTGAGGCAGTCGAGGAAGTTTTTGTCCGGCCCGTCGGGCTCAGCATCGGTGAAGAGATAGCCGTAAACGCGCACCTCGGCGTCGGCGCAGTCGGCGGCGTTGACCCAGTGCACGGTCGCGCCCTTGACCTTGCGCCCGTCGGCGGGGTCTCCGCCGCGGCTGTCGGGGTCATACTCGCAGTAAACCTCGACGACGTTGCCCTCGTCGTCCTTTTTGCAGCCGGTGCAGGTGACGAGATATGCGCCCTTGAGGCGAACCTCATTGCCGGGGTAAAGGCGCTTGTACTTCGGCGCGGGGATTTCCATGAAGTCGTCGGCCTCGATGTAAAGCTCGCGGGAGAAGCTGACCTCGCGCATGCCGTCCTCCGGGCGGAGGGGGTTGTTCTCAACGGGCAAAAGCTCGCTCTTGCCTTCGGGATAGTTCGTGACAATCAGCTTTATCGGGTTCAAGACGGCCATGACGCGCTTGGCGTTGGCGTTCAAATCGTCGCGCAGACAGCTCTCCAAAAACGCCCATTCCACGGTGGAATCAACCTTGGAAACGCCGATACGCTCGCAGAAATCGCGAATGGAGCGCGAGGTGTACCCACGGCGGCGCAGACCGCACAACGTCGGCATGCGCGGGTCATCCCAGCCGCTGACATAGCCCTCTTCAACCAGCTTTCTCAGCTTGCGCTTGCTCATCACGGTGTAGTTGATGCCGAGACGCGCAAACTCAATCTGGCGCGGCTTAATGCCGGGGATTGAGACGTTCGACACTACCCAGTCATAAAGCGGCCTGTGCGCCTCGTATTCCAGCGAGCACAGCGAGTGCGTGATGCCCTCAAGCGCGTCCTGAATGGGGTGGGCGAAGTCATACATCGGGAAAATGCACCATTTTGTGCCCTGGCGGTGATGCTCGATATAGCGAATGCGGTAAAGCACCGGGTCGCGCATGTTGAAGTTGCCGCTGGCAAGGTCAATCTTGGCGCGCAGGGTGTATTTGCCCTCTTCAAATTCGCCGTTTTTCATACGCTCGAAAAGGTCAAGGCTTTCCTCAATCGGGCGGTCACGCCACGGGCTTATGGCCGGGTGCGTGGTGTCGCCGCGATATTCCTTGAACTGCTCCGGCGTCAGCTCGCAAACGTAAGCCAGCCCCTTTTTGATAAGCTCAACGGCGTATTCGTAGGTTTTCTCGAAATAATCCGAGCCGAAGTAAAATCTGTCGCCCCAGTCAAAGCCGAGCCAGTGAATGTCTTGCTGGATGGCCTCGACGAATTCATTGTCCTCCTTGGCGGGGTTGGTGTCGTCCATGCGCAGGTTGCAAATGCCGCCGAAGTGCTCCGCCGTGCCGAAGTCGATGGTCAGCGCCTTGCAGTGGCCGATGTGCAGATATCCGTTCGGTTCGGGCGGAAAACGCGTGTGCACCTTCATGCCCTCACAGCGATTGCCCTCGGAAAGATCCTCGATAATAAAAGAATCAATGAAATTTCTTGCGTTAACGTCCATTTGTCTTTTCTCCTGTCAGTTTGCTCTTTCGCATTATAACCGATTGAGCCATATATTTCAACACTATTTGAAATTACACCGTCAAGCCGAACGCGGCGAGCGCGCTTTTGTCAAGCGCGGGGAAGGGGATGACCTCACCGGGCACGGCGGGCAGGGGGCAAAGCGCCTTTTCCATGTATATCATGTTGTACCAGCGATTGAACTTATACGCGCATTTTTGAAACTCCGCAACGGACTTATAGCCGAGATGCGCGTGAAACTGAATGCTGTTTCGCGTGAGATATTCGTCGTCTGTATCCGGGTAGGCAATAACGGCATAGAGCTTGACGAGGTTTTGCGCGCGGGATATCGCCTCGATCGCGGCATAAAGCCGCCTGCCCAAGCCGCGCCCCTTGAAGTCGCCGCGCACGTATATCGACGTCTCCGCGTCCCACGCGTAGGCCGCGCGCGGGTGGAATGCCCCGGTGTAGGCATAGCCGACGATGTCACCGTCATGCTCTGCCACGATGTACGGGTATTTTTTGAGCGTGTTTTCAATGCGGCGGCGAAATTCCTCCACGCTCGGCACGGCGTATTCATAGGTTATGGCCGTGTTTTTGACATAGGGGGAGTATATATTCAATAAGGCCTCAGCGTCGGCCACGCTTGCGATTCGCAGCTTGATTTTGCTTTCCATCGTGCTCATTCCTTTATTTTCAGCCTCGGCAGATTCCAGTGATAATGCGCGGCGAGAAGCCGAATCGTCACCACGAGTGCCGACGCCCCGATGAGCGCCGCCACCTCGCCGAACGCGCGGTAAAGCAGAATGAACGCACAAGCCCCGGCGATTGATGCAAGGGCGTAAATGTGCTTTACGAATATGTACGGCGGGACGCCGGCCATCACGTCGCGCAAAAGCCCGCCGCCCACGCCCGTGAGTGTGCCGAGAAAGACGAGGAGAAAGGTGTTGTCCGGATATCCGGCGTTTATGCCCGTGCGCACACCGACGGCGGTGAATATGCCGAGGCCGAGCGCGTCCATGATGAGCATCACCGTGTCATACGCCGCGCGAAACCGCCCGTGCAGGTGCTTTTTGCGCAAAAGCAGCACGATGAAAACGCCCAACGCGGCAAGTGCCGCCACGGCGACATAAACCGGGTTTATCAGCGCGCTGGGCACAGTGCCGATGATGATGTCGCGCACCATGCCGCCGCCGACGGCGGTGAATATGCCCAGCACGCACACGCCGAAAATGTCCATCTTCTGCTCAATGCCCACCATCGCGCCGGACACCGAAAATGCAACCGTGCCCACAAGCTCCATTATGAATACAAGCAGCTTTTGAATCTCCATGCTTTACCCCTGAGTGTGAATTAAGGCAGCGGCGTCGCTGCTGCCTTGTCGATTTAATTTGATGTTGAGCAGGTCTGTAAGCCGGGTTCTGTCTTAAACGACCATCTATCTAGAGCTGCCGTTGCCGACAGCTTCAAGCCACCTCCCGAGGACGGCCGGGCCGACCTATGTGTCCTCCCACGGTGTTGCTCCGAATAGAGTTTACAGCGTCAATATGTCTCCATACGACGAGTGAGCTCTTACCTCACTTTTCCACCCTTACTCCGGCGAGCCGAAGCGGTATATTTCTGTTGCACTTGTCCGAGGGTCACCCCTGGCGGGCGTTACCCGTTATTCTTGCCCTGTGGAGCCCGGACTTTCCTCACGCACAGGCTTTCGCCTTGTGCCCGCGGTCGTTCGGCCTGCTCAACAGCGATATTCTAACCACTTTTCGCCGTCAAGTCAATAATAATTCTTGTAAAGCGGACAAAAAAGACGTATAATCTATTCGATTTCATTTGGAGGTATGCGCATGAATCTCAGCGAATACGTAAACTCTCTCAAAGGCAAGCGCGTGGCGGTCATCGGCATCGGCGTGAGCAATGCCCCGCTCATCCGCCTGCTGTTGAGCTGTGGAATAAATGTGACTGCGTGCGACAAGCGCACGATTGAAGAAATGGGCATGGAGGCCTTGGAGCTCATCAACATGGGCGCAAAGCTGAAGCTGGGCGAGGATTATTTGGAGGGGCTTGACCACGATGTGATTTTCCGCACCCCCGGCCTCATGCCGTTTGATGAGCACTTGGAAAAGGCCAAGGCGCGCGGCAGTGTGATAACCTCGGAGATGGAGGTGTTTTTCGCCCTGTGCCCGTGCCGCACCGTCGCCATCACCGGCAGCGACGGCAAAACCACCACCAGCACCATCATCGCCGAGCTTTTGCGCCACGCGGGGTACACCGTGCACCTCGGCGGCAACATCGGCAACCCGCTTTTGTGCCAAGTGCCTGAGATAAAGCCGGAGGATTTCGCCGTGCTGGAGCTGAGCTCTTTCCAGCTGCATTCGATGAAGTGCCGCCCGAATGTCGCGGTGATAACCAACATATCCCCGAACCACCTCGACAAGCACAAGGATTATCAGGATTATATCGACGCCAAGCGCGCCATTTTCCTTGAACAGGGCGCGGAGGACTTGCTCGTTTTGAATCATGACGATGAGCACACACCTTATTATCAAAGCGCCGCCAAATCGAAAATCGCTTATTTTTCGGACAAAACCGAGATTTCCACGGGCGTTGTGTGTCTTGACAACGAGATTTGCCGCGTTCACGGCGATAAGCGTGAACTCATCATGCACGCGGATGAAATTCGTCTCCCCGGCGAGCACAATTTGCTGAACTATCTTGCCGCGTTCGCGGCGGTGGGGGAGTATGTCACGAATGAGGATTGCCGCGAGGTCGCCGTGCATTTTGCGGGCGTGGAGCACCGGCTCGAAGAAGTGCGTCAGCTCCACGGCGTCACGTATATCAACGACTCCATCGGCACAAGCCCCTCACGCACATCCGCCGGGCTTCACGCGATGAAGACCAAGCCCATCGTAATCGCCGGGGGCTATGACAAGCACATCCCCTTTGACACTCTCGGCGATGACCTTTGTCTCATGGCAAAGGAAGTCGTCCTCACCGGCGCGACGGCGGAGAAAATCCACGCGGCGATTAAAGCGTCCTCGCACTATGCTGACAGCGGCCTTGCCGTTTCGGTCATAGACGATTTTGACGAGGCTGTGCACACGGCCTGCGCCCACGCCGTTGAGGGTGACATTGTTTTGCTTTCCCCGGCGTGTGCGGCGTTTGACCGCTTCAAAAACTTTGCCGAGCGCGGCAAGCACTTCAAGAAACTGATAATGGAGCTTCAATAAATGAAAATCAGCGACATCAAGCCCGAAGTATACGACATGGCCGAGCGCGCAATGGCGCGCGTGAAGCCTCAGTTTGAAAAAATCGACGCAACGGCGGAGTATAACACCCGCCGCGTGATGGAAGCGTTTCAGGATAACCGCGTCAGCGAAAGCCACTTTGCCGGCACGACCGGCTATGGCTATGACGACCTCGGCCGCGACACGCTGGATAAGATTTATGCCCAGCTTTTCGGCACGGAGAGCGCCCTTGTGCGCCTCGGCTTTGTAAACGGCACGCATGCGCTCACCGCGGCGATGTTTGCCCTTTGCAAGCCCGGCGAGACCGTTCTCGCCGCGACGGGTCTGCCGTATGACACCCTGCGCAGCGCCATCGGCATCAGCGGCGACTGCCACGGCTCGCTCAAATTCTACGGCATTGACTATGCGCAGGTCGACATGACCGACTCCGGCGAGCCAGATTATGATGGCATCGCCCGCGCCGCATCCGACCCCAAGGTCACGGGCGTGATGATTCAGCGCTCGCGCGGCTATGCCGACCGCAAGGCGCTCACCGTGCAGGAGATTGAAAAAATCGTCAAGGCCGTCAAGGCGGTCAATCCCTCGGCCAACATCATGGTGGATAACTGCTATGGCGAGTTCACGGACATTATAGAGCCAACGCATGTGGGCGCGGATATCATTGCCGGGTCTCTCATCAAAAACCCCGGCGGCGGAATCGCACCTACAGGCGGGTACGTCGCGGGCAAGGCCGAGCTTGTCGAGCGCGCCGCCATGCGCCTGACCACCCCCGGCATCGGCGGGGAATGCGGCTCGACCCTCGGCAACAACCGCCTTTTGTATCAAGGGCTGTTCATGGCGCCGCACACCGTGGCGCAGGCGCTGAAAACCGCCGTTTTCTGCGCGGCGATGATGGATGAGCTGGGTATACCCAGCTCGCCGACGGTGGATGAAAAGCGCTCGGACATCATTCAGATGGTTCATCTCGGCTCGCCGGAGGCGATGGAGCGCTTTTGCCTCGGCATTCAAGCGGGCGCGCCGGTTGATTCCTTCGTCACACCCGAACCGTGGCCGATGCCGGGCTATGACTGCCCTGTCATCATGGCCGCCGGTGCTTTCATTCAGGGCGCGTCCATTGAGCTTTCGGCAGATGGCCCTATGCGCCCGCCGTACACGGTTTACATGCAGGGCGGCTTGACCTTTGAGTCGGGAAAGCTCGGAATAATGATGGCCGTGAGTGCCATGTTGGATAAATAATCTGCATATACTCAATACATGGGGGAGGTGCTCCATGTATTCAAAACCGATTTTTCGGCGCAGAGCACGCCGAGTTTATCCGGAGCTTCGCTCGGCCTCGGCCGTGCGCTCCGGCAGTGTCGCGCCGGGTGTACGCGCGGGGGTTATCGTGGGCGTGGGCGTTTTTGTGCTGTTCGCGGTGACGGCGGCGGTGTACGTTCGCCGTGTGTCCACCGACATTGCACTGTTGAATGCCCGCGACGTGATAACCGCGCGCGTCAATGACGCCGTTTTGCAGACTCTCTCCGAGGGAGATTATGAGGGGGATCATTTCGTCACCTTTCAAAAGTCCGACAGCGGCGAGATTACGGCCGTGAGCTGCAACATGGCGCATATAAACGCCTTCACTTCGCGCCTTCTCGAAAAAATCCTCGGCGCGGGTGAGGACGGCAGCATAACCGTCGGCATACCCATCGGCAATTTGACCGGCGCGACGCTTTTGATGGGGCGCGGGCCGAAGCTGCCGGTGAAGATTATGCTTTTAAGCTCGTCGGGCACGGAGTTTTCAAACAGCGTCGTCACGGCGGGCATCAACCAAACCAAGCACCAAATCAATCTCACCGTCAGCGTGGACATGGATTTGATGCTGCCCTGGGGGACGAAGCACGACAAGGTGCAAACCGAGGTGCTGATTGCAGACACCGTCATCGTCGGCAAAGTGCCCGACACATATTTGAACATGCAGCAAACGAAAGGCGGATAAAAATGGACGCAGAAAAAGAAATAATCCGGCTCAGGCGCGAGATTGAACACTATGCGCGGCTATATTATGTTTATGACAACCCCGCGATTTCCGACTATGAATATGACATGCTCATGCAGCGCCTGAAAGCGCTGGAGAGCGAGCACCCCGAGCTTGTCACCCCCGATTCGCCCACCCAGCGCGTCGGCGGCGAGGCTCTCAGCAGCTTTGAGCAGGTCACCCACCAAGTCCCCCTCGAAAGCCTGACCGATGTGTTTTCGTATGACGAGCTGTTCGCGTTCAGTGAGAGGATGGATTCCGCCATTGTCACCGAGCATGATTATTCCGTTGAGCCGAAGGTTGACGGACTTTCCATGTCGCTGGAGTATGAAAACGGCGTTTTCGTGCGCGGCGCGACGCGCGGCAACGGCCTTGTGGGCGAAAACGTGACGGAGAATCTGCGCACTGTGCGCTCGCTCCCGCTGCGCATCGAGGGCGCGCCCGAAAGGCTCATCGTGCGCGGCGAGGTTTATATGTCCAAATCCGTTTTCAATGAGCTGAATGAACAGCGCGAGAAAAACGGAGAGGCGCTGCTTGCCAACCCCCGCAACGCCGCCGCCGGGTCAATGCGCCAGCTCGACCCCAAGGTCGCGGCCTCGCGCAAGCTGGACATCATCTTTTTCAACATGCAATATTCCTCTGACGACAAATACCTCACGCACGTTGAAACGCTCGACGCCATGCGCGAAATGGGCTTCCCCGTGATACCCTACAAGCGCTATGACAACATCAAAGACTGCGTTGAGCGCATCGAGTGGCTGGGCGAGAACAGGGGAGAACTGCCGTATGAAATGGACGGCGCTGTCATCAAGATAAACTCCCTTGCCCAGCGCGAGGCACTGGGCAGCACGGCAAAAGCGCCGCGCTGGGCGGTTGCGTTCAAGTACCCGCCGGAGAAAAAGGAAAGCCGCGTTGTCGACATTGTCATTCAAGTCGGCCGCACAGGCGTTTTGACGCCGAAGGTGATTGTTGAGCCTGTCCGCCTCGCCGGGACGACCGTTTCCGCCGCGACGCTGCATAATCAAGACAATATCGACCGCCTTGACCTGCGCATCGGGGACACGGTGCTTTTGCAAAAGGCGGGTGAGATAATCCCGGAGGTGCTGTCGGTCAACAAGGCAAAGCGCCCGGAGGGGAGTGTCCCCTTCACCATGCCGGACACCTGCCCGGAGTGTGGCTCGCCCGTTGTGCGCGACGAGGACGGCGTGGCGCTGCGCTGCACAAGCCCGGAGTGCCCCGCGCAAAGACTGCGCAACATCGCGCACTTCGCCTCGCGCGAGGCGATGGACATTGACGGCCTCGGCATTTCCGTGTGCGAAAGCCTGATTGCAAGCGGCCTTGTCAACTCTGCGGCGGATCTGTATTATCTCGACGCACAAAGCGTCGCCGCGCTTGACCGCATGGGCAAAAAGTCCGCCGAGAACCTCATTGCCGCCGTGGAAAAAAGCAAAAACGCCGGGCTTGCGCGGCTCTTGTGCGGCTTCGGCATTCGCCAGGTCGGCCAAAAGGCGGCCAAGGTGCTCGCCGCGCACTTTGAGGATTTGGACAGCCTCATTGAGGCCGATGAGGCCGCGCTCACCGAGCTGCCCGACATCGGCGAAATCACCTCGCGCTTCATCACCGAGTGGTTCAAGAACCCCCAATCCATGCACCTTGTCGAAAGACTCCGCGCCGCCGGGGTCAGCTTCAAATCCAACGACGAAAAGCAGGATGACCGCTTCGCCGGGCTCACCTTTGTCCTCACCGGGACGCTTGAAAACCACACGCGCGACGAGGCCGCCGCGATTATAGAGAGCTTCGGCGGGAAAACAAGCTCGTCCGTATCGAAAAAGACGGATTACGTCCTCGCCGGTGACAACGCCGGAAGCAAGCTCACCAAGGCCGAAGCCCTCGGCATCAAGATAATCAGCGAGCAAGACTTCGCCGCAATGATAGTGTAATATTGCAAACACACACGCGATTCAGCCGCCCCGAACATTCGGGGCGGCTGAACCTTTTGCCGCAGGCGCGAATAGAATAGCCCAAGGGTGCAATTCACCCTTGGGAGGAATCAAATTGACCGCAAAAAAATCCGATAATGCGTACAGGTACGGCGCGCTGCCCGAAAACGCCCCGCTCGCGGCGGCGTATGTCCCCATGCAGCGCGCGGCAACTCCCGCGTATGAGTCCGCCGAGGCTCTTTCGCGCGGCACACTTTTCCCCGGCCTTGATTTGCCGTTTATGAATATAGTCAACAACAAAGTCGCTCAAACCCCGCTGACCGAGCTTCAGGCCGTATGCTTTGTCGCGCACGAGCTGTCGCTATATCTCGACACCCACCGCGACGACGCCGAGGCTTTTCAGATGTACCAGACCTTTTTGGCGCTGAAAAAGGAAGCGCATGAGCGTTATGCCCGCCTTTGCGGGCCGATTACGCACTCCGACATGCTGGGCGCGGCCTCTTATGTGTGGCCTGACGACCCGTGGCCTTGGGACTATAAGCGCGAAACGGAGGGCTGAGACATGTTTATATATGAAAAGAAGCTGCAATACCCCATCAAGATAAAAAATCCGAACCCCGCGCTTGCAAAGTTCATCATCTCGCAATACGGCGGCCCACACGGCGAGCTTGGCGCGTCGCTGAGATACCTCAGTCAGCGATATTCCATGCCGTATCCTGAACTGAAAGGCTTGCTTACCGACATCGGCACAGAGGAGCTTGGCCATCTTGAAATGATAGGCGCGATTGTGCACCAGCTCACGCGCAATTTAACCCCGGAGGAGATAAAAAAGGCCGGGTTTGAAACGTATTTTGTCGACCACACGGCGGGCGTTTATCCCACTGCGGCCTCCGGCTCGCCATGGGACGCCTCCGGCATGGCCGTGACCGGCGATGTGATTGCCGACCTCAATGAGGACATGAGCGCCGAGCAAAAAGCCCGCGTGACCTATGACAACATTCTCCGCCTCAGCGACGACCCGGATGTAAACGACGCAATTCGCTTCCTGCGCGAGCGCGAGATTGTGCACTATCAACGCTTCGGCGAGGGCTTGCGCCTGACGATGGATCGCCTCAACAGCAAGAATATTTACGCCGTCAACCCCGCATTCGATTCTTAAAACCCATATAGCCCCAAAGCGCGGCGCGAACTCAACGCCGCGCTTTTTGATTG
>CAZUSM010000052.1:0-9967 GCA_964623675.1 uncultured Oscillospiraceae bacterium | reverse complement strand
CGGTTATAGTCAATGCCGTTGCTGCGCCGCGCGGAATTATACCCCGACGGACACAAAAGCGCCTGAACCTCGGCCAGGATGGGGCGCGTCCCCTCGACGACGCAGGCCACGCACGTGCCGGGGCTGTTTTCCGGCCGCCCGGAAAGCAGCATTTCCGACGGGTTTTCAACACATTTCAAGCCGTTGTCCGCCATTTCAAAAACACCGATTTCGTTCGTTGAACCGAAGCGGTTTTTGGCCGCGCGCAGAATGCGAAAGCTGGTGCTGCGCTCGCCCTCAAAATACAGCACGCAGTCCACCATGTGCTCAAGCACCTTCGGCCCGGCGATGCTGCCCTCTTTGTTGATGTGCCCGACGACGAACATGGTCAAGCCCTTTTCCTTCGTCACGCGCATGAGGCGCATTGTGCACTCGCGCACCTGCGTGATACTGCCGGGGGCGGAGCTGACGTCGGCATCGGACACGGTTTGAATGGAGTCGATGATGACGGCGTCGGGCTTGATGTCGTCAATCGCGGCGACGATGCTGTCAATGTCCGTCTCGGCGAGGACGTAAATCTCGCCGCCGTCAACGCCGAGGCGCACGGCGCGCAGTTTGAGCTGGCGCTCGCTTTCCTCGCCGGTGATGTATAAAATCCTTCGCTCGCCGAGCTTGCCGCACATTTGCAGCAAGAGCGTTGACTTGCCGATGCCGGGCGCGCCGCCGACAAGCACCAGCGCCCCTTGCACAGCGCCCCCGCCCAAAACGCGATCAAGCTCAGAAATGCCGGTGGAAAAACGGATTTCGGACGTGGTGTCCAGCTCGGAAATTTTCCGCGCGGCGGGCGCGAGGCGCGACGGGCGCGCGCCGCCCTTATTGCGGGCCGCGCCCGCATCTGCCTTGAACTCAGTCAGCGTGTTCCACGCGCCGCAGTGCGGGCATTTGCCCGCCCAATTCGGCGTTTCGCCGCCGCACTCGGTGCAGCAATATACTGTCTTTTGCTTTGCAGCCATAATTATATCTCCGTTATCAGGTGTATTGACTTGAATTGACGAATTGAATGAACGAAGCCATCAGCACGGTGGAAAGCGCCGTTTGATAACGGCTGTCTGTGAGCTTGGTGACGTCGGAATGGTTGGAGACGAACCCGCATTCCACCAGCACCGCCGGGCACTCGACATTTGAAAGAATAAAGAGCTTATTTTTATCCGGCTCTGCCACGCGGCGGTTTTGCGGCTCAAGCGCGGCGACGATGTTGCCGTGCAGCAAGCGGCCAAGCTGTTCGCTTTGACCGTTTGAAGAATAGAGCACCTGCGCGCCGCTCGGCTGGGCGGTCGGATAGCAGTTTTGGTGTATGCTCAACAAGACCGGGTTTTCAGTTGAGTTGACCACGTCGGCGCGGTAGACAAGCTCGTCATGCTCGCTGTAGGTCAGAGCGTTTGCGCCGCGGCTGTCGTCCGTGCGCGTCATGACGGCGCGCTGCCCGCAAAAGGACGACACCGCCTGAAGCCGCAGGGCGATGGCGAGATTGATGTCGCTCTCGCGCGAGCCGTCTGCGCCGATAGCGCCGCCGTCAATGCCGCCGTGCCCGGCATCAATGACAAGGGTGCGTTCGTCCTTCGCCGTGGCGGCGACGGCGGCCTTAGAAACGTCCAAATTCGCGGCAAAGGCCGAAAGCGCCGTGAACACGCCCAGCATGGCCGCAAGCGCGACAAGCTGTCTTTTTCTGATGACCAAAAATGAATTTGACATTCACTCACCCCACTGTCGGATTTGTGAGGCACGGGATTATTATATATGCTCTTTTCGCTTTAGTCAAATACAAAGCGCTCAAAGCAATATACATATAAGCCCTCCGCTTCCCTCATTGATTATCCTTTGCAGAGTGGTTTGCAGCTTTGCTTTTGCGCTCTCCGGCAGGGCGGCGAGCTTGCTCGTCAAGCCTTCCTCTGCAATGTCATAAAGCGATTTGCCGAAGATGTTTGACTGCCATATCCGATTGACGTCGCCGTCAAAGCCTTGCAGGAGAAAGTTGATGATGTCCTCAGACGCCGTTTCGCCGCCAATGGCCGGGGTGACCTCGGTTTCAATATTCGTCATGAGCATGTGAATGGCCGGGGCGTTTGCTTTCAGCTTGACGCTGTACTTCCCACCTTGGCGGACGATTTGCGGCTCTTCAAGCTGCATTTGGCTCGAATCCGGCATCACCACGCCGTACCCCTTTGTGCGCACATCGTCGAGCGCCGTGCGGAGCTTATCATAATCGAGCTTGACGCGGCTCATCTCGGCAAGGGTGGAGATTAAATCTCCGTCGTTTTTCACCTCCAACCCCGTCTGCTCGCTGATGGTTTTGTAGTAAAGCGCGCGCGGGAGCTGCACCGACACGCTGACCGCCCCTGTGCCGAGGTCGCTTTTCACCATCTCCACAGCGCTGACGTTTTCCTCGTCGCTCAAAAGCGTTATTGCGGCGCGGCAGTCTTTTATCTTCGCGGCATTTTCCGTGCAGGAACAGATTTTTTCAAACATTTCCGCTTTCAGTTCATTATCGTCCGGCAAGGCGTCCAGCCATTCTGGCAGGAAAAAGCCGATGGATTTGAGCGGGAACTCCTCCAAAACGGAATGGATTATCTCACCTATTCCCGTCTCGTCAAGCTCCAAGCAATTGACAGTCAGGGTTTTTACTCCATATTGAGCGGCGATGTCAGAGGCCACTTGGCGCGCCACGTCCGATTGAGGCGCGGCGGAGTTGACGAGCACGACAAAGGGCTTGCCGATTGATTGAAGCTCTTCAATGACGCGCGCCTCGGCGGGTATGTATCTCTCGCGGGGCAGGTCGCAGATGCTGCCGTCGCAGGTGACGACGATGCCGATGGTGGAGTGCTCGGTGATGACCTTGTATGTGCCCTTTTCGGCGGCCTCGGTGAGCGTGACCTCGCGGTCAAACCACGGGGTTGTGACAAGGCGCTCCTCGCCGTCCTCAAACTGGCCGCCCGCACCCTCGACCATATACCCCACGCAGTCGACAAGACGCACGGAAAGCTCCGTTCCCCCGCCGATGCTCACCGTCACCGCGTCCTCCGGCACGAACTTCGGCTCGGCAGTCATGATGGTTCTGCCCGAACCGCTTTGAGGCAGCTCATCCTTGGCGCGTTCGCGCATATATGTGTTGTCAATCTGCGGAATGACCAGTGTTTCCATGAAACGCTTGATAAACGTGGATTTGCCCGTTCTCACAGGCCCCACGACGCCGAGCATGAAAGCCCCGTTCGTTCGCAGTGCTATGTCTTGATATATATTGGTTTCACTCATGATAAAAAGCCTCCGCTCTCATGGTCTCGTTTGTACGAGTCTATGAGGGCGGAGGCTTGATTATTACGCAAACTGCGCCGTCTGCTTGTGCACGGCGGAAACGCGGAAATCAACATCCGGCATCGCCGCGCCGAGTCGCGCGGCAAGGACGGGGATCACCGGGTTCTCGGTGCAAAAATGATCGCCGTCGATGAGGTTGATGTTCAGTTCCTCGGCAAGGAGAAACTGATGATATTTTATGTCCGCCGTGAGGTAGGTATCACAGCCTTTGGCCACGGCGTCGGCGATATAATCGCCGCCTGAGCCGCCCATCACGGCGACACGGTGAACAGGGCGCTTCGCGTCATAGTAGCGCAGACCGTTCGTGCACAGCGCGGCTTTGCAATGCGCGAGGAACTCGCTTAGCTCAACCGTCTCCGGCAAAACGCCGACGCGCCCGCAATTATCCTCGTCAAAATACCCCTCGCACTTCGCGCCGACAAGCTCAATGAGCACATCGTTGACGCCGCCGGCGGCAATGTCGAGGTTGGTGTGCATTGAAATGACGGCAATCCCGCGCTCGGCAAGGCAGAGTTGAAGCTCATCCGTGACGCTTTTCACGGGCGTGAAAATGAGCAGGTGGTGTGAAATGATGAGCTGCGCGCCCAGCTTTTCCGCCTCGTCGGCCACGGCGCGGGTGACATCGAGCGCAAGCAGAGCGCGCTCGACCGGTGCGTTAAGCCGCCCAAGCTGAAACCCGGAGTTGTCAAAGCCGAGTTGAAGCTCCAAGGGCGCAAAGCCGTTGAGGCATTCGAGAATATCTTTCACGGTTTTCATCGTGCGTCAAGCTCCTTTTTCATTTGATATAGACCAATGAGTATGCCTTTGTAAACTTTGCGGCAGTGCATGGGGCGTTTTGCGCGCTCAAGGCCGGAAAGCGCACGTTCAAAGCGGCGAATGAGGAGAGATATCTGCCCCGAAAAAAGCGGCTCATCGCGCAAAAGCTCAAACCGCCCGGAGAACAGTTCGGCGTCTGACAGCTCCGTCACACCGCCAAAGCGCGCCGAAATAAGCTGATAGACCTCGCCCGCGTCGCGCACGAGGTATTCACCCACAAGCTCAAAGCCATTGTTGACCAGCCAATAGCGCAGAATCTCCGCCTTTGTCATGGGCTGGAGCAAGAGGAGATAGCGCGAATCCATGCACCATTCCGTGCGGTCGAGTATGCCGCTTATCGTGTCGCCGCCCATTCCGGCGATGACGAGCGTGTCGACTTCATCGGGCGCGACGCCGTCAAGCCCATCGCAGAGGCGAAAGCTGATTTTGTCCTCAACGTCGGCCTCGCGTGCGGTGGCGACGGCGGTGGAGAGAGGCGCGGGGCGGATGTCGGAGGCGATAATGCGCCCGATGTAACCCTTTTGCGCCATATACGCAGGGAGATAGCCATGATCCGTGCCCACGTCGACAAAGCCGACGCCCGGCGGAATAAGCGAGGCGATAAGCGAAAGTCTTGCGTTCATGTGCCGCTCCTGTCTATAAAAATAAAGGGCGCAAAAGCGCCCTTGAAAAAGCTCTTAATGATTAAAGAGTTTCGAGGTAAGCCTTGAGGCTGACGAGGAACTCGTCCGGGTCGACGCCGTGGGCGGCGCAGGCCTGTTCAAGAGTTTCGCCGCTGGCGAGGGCACAGCCCATGCAGTGCATGCCGATGGCCTGGAATGCGGGCATGGCCTCCGGGCAGTTGTCAACGATTTCGGAAATGAGGGTTTCTCTGGTAATTTCCATGGTGATCACCTTTCTGAAATAATAAATAAAAATTGGGACGCAAGCGCGCCCCAATTCAACCGTCAGGCAATTACGCCTGCTCTCTCATCTTAGCAAAGCACTCGCTGCAGTAGACAGGGCGATCAGACTTCGGCTCAAAGGGAACCTTTGCCTCGCCGCCGCAAGCGGCGCAGGTGGCGGTGAAGAACTCACGCGGGCCGCGGGCGGCGTTCTTGCGAGCGTCGCGGCAGGCCTTGCAGCGCTGGGGCTCGTTCTGGAAGCCGCGCTCTGCGTAGAACTCCTGCTCACCGGCGGTGAAAACGAACTCGTTACCGCACTCTTTGCAAACTAAGGTCTTGTCTTCGTACATCTTGAATCCTCTCTTTTGATAAGTGTGCCGTTTAGGCTGTATTTGCGAACAGCTCCAAGCTGATGTCGCCGAAATGGGGTTCGCCGCGAGACGCGGGAGAGCCGAAAGGCCGCCGAACGCAATATGAAAAACATACCGCGCGCCGTGTTAAGTTATCTATCGGCGTGACGTGCCATACGATGTCGCATCAAGAAATTCCATGCTCTCCGGACAGACCCAAAGCCTTCGCAAACGCGAAAACCAAAGAGAAAAGCCAATAACCAAAAGAGGGTATTTGAGAGTTGCCCATACACTTGGGCGGGAAACGCAAAATAGGGATGCGGGTGAAATTGCACGGAAAAACATAACATGAGATTACACAAGTTATATTATACAACAGTCAGCCATAAAGTCAACAATTTTTTTAGCTTTTGACGGAAATTTTTGCGGAAAAAGGCAAAATCCCACGCCCGCAAAAGGCGCAAAATCAGATTTCAAGCTGTTGCTGCCCCATATATTCAAGCCCCAAGTGCTCATAAGCGCGCCGCGTGACACAGCGGCCGCGCTGAGTGCGCGTGAGAAAGCCGTTTTGCAAGAGGTACGGCTCATAGACGTCCTCGATGGTGACGGCCTCTTCGTTTATGGTGGCGGCGAGCGTATCCAGCCCGACAGGGCCGCCGTTATAAAAGTCGATTATGGTTTTGAGCATGCGCCTGTCAAGCGCGTCAAGCCCCATCTTGTCGACCTCCAGCGCCACGAGCGCCTTGTCGGCGACGTCCTTGGTGATGACGCCGTTTGCCATGACCTGCGCATAGTCGCGCACGCGGCGGAGGAGGCGGTTTGCGATGCGCGGCGTCCCGCGCGAGCGGGACGCGATTTCATACGCGCCGTCCGGGTCAATCTCAACGCCGAGTATGCCCGCCGAGCGCGTGACAATGCGCTTGAGCTCGTCGGGCGAATAAAGCTCCAAGCGGAGAGAGACGCCGAAACGGTCACGCAAGGGCGCGGTGAGCTGGCCTGAGCGAGTCGTCGCGCCGATGAGAGTGAAATGCGGCAGGTCAAGGTGCAAGGAGTTTGCCGACGGGCCTTTGCCGAGGATGATGTCGATGGCGTAGTCCTCCATCGCGGGGTACAAAATCTCTTCATAGGCGCGGTTGAGGCGGTGAATCTCGTCAACGAAAAGAATGTCACCCTCGTTGAGGTTCGTCAGAAGCGCCACGAGGTCACCCGGCTTTTCAATCGCAGGGCCGGAGGTGATGCGCATGTTCACGCCCATCTCGTTTGCGATTATCGCGGCGAGGGTGGTCTTGCCCAAGCCCGGAGGACCATGCAAAAGCACGTGGTCAAGCGGCTCATTGCGCATCTTGGCGGCGTTGATGAATATATAAAGATTGTCCTTCGCCTTTTCCTGGCCGATATACTCGGATATGGTGCGCGGGCGGAGTGTGCCCTCGGCGTTATCCTCCGGCAGGGACGCGGAGGTGGTTATTATTTCATCGTTTTCAGTTTGTGAAAAGTTGATGCTCATTTTTCGCCCCTCACTTCACCATTTGTTTGAGCACGGCCTTTATAATCTCCTCCGCGCTCATGCCGGACACGTCAAGCTTTTTCAAAATCGGCGCGACCTCGGCGTTGCTGTACCCAAGGACGGTTAAGGCCGCAAGCGCGTCGGAAACATGCCCGTCCCCTGCCCCGCCGACGGCGGCGGAGGCCGCGATGGGCGCATACTCCACGTCTCCCAGTTCTTTTGCGATTTTGTCTTTCAGCTCCAAAATGATGCGCTGGGCAATGCGCTTGCCGATGCCGGGAGCGACCGTGAGCGCCTTTTCATCGCCGTTCATCACGGCCAGCGCCAGCCCCTCCGGGGTGTTGTATGACATGATTGACAGCGCCGCCCTCGGCCCGATGCCAGAAACCGACGTGAGCATGTTGAAGCAGCGCTTTTCGCCCTTGTCGGCAAAGCCGTAAAGGTCAAAATTGGTCTCCCCTATCGCCTCGGCGACATAGAGCTTGGCCTTGGCCTTGAGCTTGAGCGCAGCGGCGGTGTTGTTGGAGATATTCAGCGCATATCCCACCCCGCCGCAGTCGAGCACGGCGAGATTGGGTTCAAGCTCGGCGACAATGCCGTCTATATAGTAGAACATTCCTCGTTGTCTCCCTTGTAAAGTAAAGATGTGGAGCTGCGCGCGTGGCAGATTGCGAGCGCCACGGCGTCCGCCGCGTCATCGGGCTTGGGCGGCGCGGGCAGGGCGCATATACGCCGCACCATGTCCATGACCTGCTTTTTTTCGGCTCTGCCATAGCCGACGACGGACTGCTTGACCTGAAGCGGGGTGTATTCAAACGCCTTGACACCCGCCTTGCGGCAGGCAAGTAAAATCACGCCCCTGCCGTGCGCCACGGCGATGCCGGTGGTGATATTCGTGTTGAAAAACAGCTCTTCGATTGAAACCGCATCGGGCTTGAAAAGCTCCAAAAGCTCAAGCATATCGTCATAAATCTGCTCCAAGCGCGATGAAAGAGTCTGGTGCGCCGGAGTGGTGATGACGCCGCAATTGACCAGCTTATACTCCCGCCCGGCAAAGTCCAACACGCCGAAGCCGATTGTCGCGATTCCGGGGTCAATGCCCAATATCCGCATTAAATCACATCCTGCGGGCATTATACCACAGTTTTGCGCTTTAATCAATAAATAAGCCCCGGATTATCCGGGGCTGGGAGTGAATATATCAGGCTCTGGGATGCGCCTTGTTGTAAACGTCCTTGAGCTGCTTTTTGATGAGGTGGGAATAAACCTGCGTGGAGGAGATGTCGGCATGGCCGAGCATTTCTTGAATTGCGTGGATGTCCGCGCCGTTTTCCAGCAGGTGCGCGGCGAAGGAGTGACGGAGAGTGTGCGGGGTGATGTCCTTTTCGATGCCGGCCTTTTTCTGATAAAACTTGATTATCTTCCAAAAGCCCTGGCGGGACATGCGCTCGCCGCTGACGTTGACGAAAAGCGACTTTTCATCCGGGGTGGCGATCATCTGCGGGCGGACGAGGGTTATGTACTCGCTGACGGCCTTGACGGCGGCGGGATAAAGCGGAATGAAGCGCTCTTTGCCGCGGCTTTCACAGCGGATGACGCCCGCCGTGAGGTTGACGTCGTCAATGTCAAGGTCAATAAGCTCGGTGACTCTGATGCCGGTGGCGTACAGCAGCTCCAGCATGGCCTTGTCGCGGTAGCCCTTGGCGTCGATGCACTGGGGCTGGTTGAGCAGGGTTTCAACCTCGGTGCTGGTGAGAATCTGCGGCAGCTTCTGCGTGCTCTTGTCGGGCACGAGCTTGAGCGCGGGGTTGACCGGCACAATCTGCTTTATGCAAAGATGGGTATAAAGGCATTTGAGCGAGGCGATGTTGCGCGACACCGTCGCCACGGACTTGCCGAGGGAGCGCAGATGGTCGATATACTCGCCCACCTCGTCCTCGGTCGCGGAGACGATGGAGACATCCGTTTGCTCGTCAAGATACTCGGCGTACTTGCGGATATCGCGCATATATGAGCTGAGAGTGTTCTCCGAGGCCTTTTTGTCCTCTGTCAGGTATCTCTCGAATATTTCAATGACTTCCGCGTTTTTCATCTAAACGCCCTCTCTCTTAGAAAAAAGTATCTATATCAAAAAGCCCCGCGCAACCGAATTATGTCTAGGTTCTTACGCGCAAAACGCTTTATTATCCGCACTCCGCCGTGGGTTCGTCGTCTCACTCGGTGGAAATCAATTAACATAATTGATTTGCTGGTAACAATATATTACACGCGAGCGAAAAAATCAAGTCTTTTTTTACTTTTTTGAAAAAATTTTTTTCTTTATGTAAACTCTTGTTTCCGTAAAAGCACAAGTTGATGAGGTATTTTGACGTTTTGTGGCCTTTGGCCACAAGATATTGATAAAAAAATAATATCAAAAATAAACGAAATTATTTTTGATATTATGTAAATCTGACTGCATTATTTAATTATGACCGTCTGCGGGCAAGAACATGCTTCCCCTTGCGGCGCTTTTTGCCCTTTGGGGCGAGCATCGCCCCGGCGAGCGCGCCGGAGAGCGTGAACGTGACGACGCTGAGCACACCGTCGGCGTCAAGCGCGTTTTCGGAGATGAGAAAGCCGAGGGTCAGCGCGATTATCGTGACCGCCGTGCCCACGGCGAGGCCGAGAATGAGCGCGCCGCGCTCTCGCCCGCGCATGGCGCGCATCCCCGCGAAAAGCGCCGAGAGGAAACTGAGCGATGAGCAGATATACCCCACCGCCGCCTCCGGGATATCCGCAAGCGTCATCAAAAGCACCGCCGCGAGCGTCAATATGAGCGCGCACAGCCCCCACGCGGCGCACCCGGTCAGCACCCCGCGCACATCCGGCATGGCCAAGCCCTTGTTCATGAGAAAACCCCCTGTCAATATGATGAAGCAATACATCGTATTAACAGGGAGCATGATAAATTCAAGTATTGAGAAATTACTTCTTCTTGCCCTTGTTCTGGGCGGCGGCTTCTGCGGCCTCCATCTTGGCGGTGGTGGAAATGGACCACTTCTTGGCCTGGATGCGGACTC
>CAZUSM010000051.1:0-10492 GCA_964623675.1 uncultured Oscillospiraceae bacterium | reverse complement strand
CACCGGGGCGATCATCGCCTCGGCCTCGGCGGCGGTGTCGGCCTTGGCGGTGATTTGCACGAGGCAGTCGCATTCCTTGGCGTAGGGCGCCATGCTGGGGTTGGTCATGGCGTTCATTTCGTCGGCAAACATGTCATCCACGGCGCTCTCGCCCATGCCGAACACGCGCACCGAGTGCGACACAATCTCGCCGTCGCCGAGGCGGCGGAGGTAAGGGATTGCGCTTTCAACGAGCATGGCGCGGCATTCCTTGGGCGGGCCGGGCAGCATGACCACCACCTTGCCGTCCTTTTCAAAGGCGCAGCCGGGGGCAGTGCCGCAGGTGTTGTGGAAAACCGTGCACCCGGCCGGCAAAAGCGCCTGATTGAAGTTGTTTTCCGTGAAAACGCGGCCGTTTTTGATGTATTCATACAGCCCCGCCATCTCGCGCGCGTCCTCGACAAGGGGCAGGGAAAACGCCTCCGCCGCGATGAGCTTGGTCAGGTCGTCACAGGTCGGGCCGAGGCCGCCGGTGGTGATGATGACGTCGGCGCGGGATTTGGCAAGCTCCATGCATGCGCGCAGGCGCTCCGGGTTATCGCCCACGACGGTGTGATAGCGGACGTTCAGCCCGATTTTTGAAAGCTCTTCCGACACGTCGCGCGCGTCGGTGTTCGTCACGTGGCCGAGCAAAAGCTCAGTGCCGACGGAGATAATCTCCGTGTTGAGGCTCTTTCCGCTCATCCCAGCGCCACCTTTTCGATTCCCTGCAAGGCCTCGTCGACAAGCGCGTCGACGTCCAGCGCGCTCTCGGCGATTTCAACGTCGCGGAGCTTCGGCTTGGTGCGCGGGTGCTTGGGCGTGAAGACGGTGCAGCAGTCCTCATAAGGGAGGATGGAGGTTTCAAACGTGCCGATTTTGCGCGCGAGGCGGACGATTTCCTCCTTGTCCATGCCGATGAGCGGCTGCAAAACGGGCAGGGAGATGACGTCCTGCGTCGAGCGCATGGCCTCCATGGTTTGGCTTGCGACCTGGCCGAGGTTTTCGCCGGTGACGATGGCCTTGGCGTTGTTGTCGAGCGCGATGCGCTCGGCAATGCGCATCATGAACCGGCGCATTATCAGCGTGAAATATTCCTCCGGGCACTTGTCGCGAATCTCTTCCTGAATGTGCGTAAAGGGGACGATTTCAACCGTGAGATGGCCGCAATAGGCCGTCAAAAGCTGCGCCAGCTCCAGCACCTTTTCCTTGGCCTGCTGCGAGGTGTAGGGGAAAGAGAAAAAGTGCACGGGAATGAGGTGCACGCCGCGGCGGGCGATCATATAGCTGGAAACGGGGCTGTCGATGCCGCCGGAGAGGAGCGTGACGGCCGTGCCGTTGCAGCCCACGGGCATGCCGCCCGCGCCGGGGATGGGCGCGCCGTGGACATAGGCCGCGAGATCGCGCACCTCGATGTGCACGATGAGCTCCGGCTCGTGCACGTCAACGCGCACGTTCGGGAAAGCCTCGCTCAGCTCGCCGCCGACATACTGGCTCAGCTCGATGCTGGTCATGGGGAAGCTCTTGTCGCTGCGCTTGGACTCGACCTTGAAGCTTTCCGCGCTCTCCAGCTCGTCGCGCAGATATTCCTTGGCGAGGGCGGTTATGGCGTCTTTGTCCTTTTCGCAGGCGGCGGCGCGCACGATGGCGACGATGCCGAAAACGTGGCGCAGCGCCTCGACGGCGGCGTCCATGTCCGCGCCGGGCTCTTGCGCCTCGACGTACACGGTGGACTGGATGCAGTAAACGCGGAATTTGCCGATTGCGGCGAGGCGGCGGCGAATGTTCGCCATGAGCTTTTGCTCAAAATAGCGGCGGTTGAGCCCCTTGAGTATGATTTCGCCGAGCTTGAGCAGGATTATATCGTTCATGCTGATGTTGTCTCCTCGATATGCGTAGTTTTCGGGTGATATTGTAGCATATAATTTGAAATTATGCTACAAGAATAAGCACAAAAAATGCGCGCCGTTGACAAATGCGGCGGCGGGGCGTAAGATTGGGGGCAGAGATAATTTCGGAGTGACCGTTCCGGGAGGTAAGTATGACGGAAAACAAGGCTTGGGGCGCGCTCAACGCCGTGGGGCAGCTCATCGTGGCGAGCATTATATGGGGCGTGTGCTGTCTGCCGGTGTTCACGATAGGCCCGGCGTGCACCGCGCTTTATTACTGCACGGTCAAGGTCGTGCGGCGCGGGCGCGGCACGGTGTGGGGCGAATTTTTCCGCTCGTTTCGTGAAAACTTTTGGCCGGGCGTGATGTTCAACCTCGGCTTTCTCGCCGCGAGCGCGCTGGTGGCGCTGCTTGCCCTGCCGCATTTGAACGCCATGCGCCAAACCGGCGCGGCGGACGGCATGCTGTACGTGTGCTTTGGGCTGGTGCTGCTGTATATTTGGCTTGTGCCGTATGTTTATCCGGTGCTGTCGCGCTTTGCGTACAATATGCGCGACGTGCTGAAGCTGAGCCTTTATATCGGCGTGAAGCACTTCGGGAAAACCGCGCTGCTGCTTGTTCTCCTCGCGGCGGTGGCGGCGCTGGGCGTTTCAAACGGGGCGCTGCTGATTTTGCTGCCGGGGGCATATTGCTATGCCGCGTCCCTGCTGCTTGAGCCGGAGTTCAAGGCCGTCTCCAAGCCCGACGACGAGGGGAACTACGACCTCTGGTACGGCGAGATTGACGACGCGCCGGACGAGGACGCGGAATAAAAGAATATAACAGAACGTTTCACGGCGGAGTGCGCAGGCACTCCGCCGTGTTTTGCGTTATAGGTTCTTGGTGACTATGACGTCGCTGTCGAGGCCGCAGACATTGTGAATGACCACGTCGCCGATGTGGACGGGCGAGGTGAGGCGGCACTTGTTGATCTCCTGCATGACGCGGAAAATGTCCTTTTTCGGGATGGGCTTTGTCAGGCGCACGGAGCACAGCGGCAAAAGCGCGCCGTCAATGCGCACGGTGGAGCAGATTGTGCGCCGGGGGTCAACCAGCTCTTGCCGGACATATTCCTCGCCCCGCTTGCAGCGGTTGCCGCTGACGGAGAAAACCTCCGCGCCGTCATACTGCGCCGTGATCGTGCAGCCGTTGGGGCAGATGATGCAGGTGAAGCTGCGTTCAGATTTCATTTACCGTCACCTCGATTTCCTGCGTTGTGCGAATGCTTTCGGCTTTGATGTCAAGCTGAATCATCTCGGCGGGAATGGCCTTTTGGAGCGTTTTCGCGGCGACAAGCTCGCCGCCCTGACGAAGCTCGACCCTGCACCGCCCCACGGGGCGGCGCACACGCATCGAAATGCGGAAATCCGCCGCGCCGCTGACGCGCTGGGGCACGGTGTAGCCGATGGGGGCGTTTGCCTTTATCTCAATCGCGCTTTCCGGGAGCGCCCCGTCGAGCACATAGCGGGAGACGCTGTCGGCCAGAGCCTCGGCTTCGAGCGAGACGAAGTCGACCAAGTCGTGCACATGCAGGACGTTGCCGGCGGCGAAGATTCCCGGCACGGTGGTCTGGTAAAATTCGTCCACCAGCGCGCCGTTGGTGCGCGCGTCGAGCGCCACCCCGGCCTTGAGCGACAGCTCGTTTTCCGGAATGAGGCCGACGGACATGATGAGCGTGTCGCAGGGGATGAACTCCTCCGTGCCCGGCTTGGGGTTGAGGTTTTCGTCATAATCCATCACCGTCACGCCGTTTATGCGCTCCTCGCCGTGGATTTGCACGACCGAACGGCTGAGATAGAGCGGAATGTCATAATCGTGCAGGCACTGCTCGATGTTGCGCGGCAGGCCGCTGGGGTAGGGGAGGATTTCAAACATGGCCTTGACGTGTGCGCCCTCCAGGGTGAGGCGGCGCGCCATTATCATGCCGATGTCGCCCGAACCCATGATGATGACCTCTTTGCCGACCATGGTGTTGTAAAGATTGACATAGCTTTGCGCAACACCGGCGTTGAATACGCCCGACGGGCGCGCGCCGGGTATGGCGAGCGCGCCGCGCGTCCGCTCGCGGCAGCCCATGGTCAAAACGACCGCCTTGGCCTGAATTTTGCGCAGACCCTCGCGCGTGTTGACGGTGACGACGCGCTCACGGCTCAAATCGAACACCGTGGCGTTGGTCAAAATTTCGATTCCGGCCTTTTCGGCCTCGTCGATGAAGCGCTGGGTGTATTCCGGGCCGCTTTTGGACACGCCGAAGCGCGTCAGGCCGAAGCCGTCATGGATGCACTGGCGCAGCACGCCGCCCGGCTGCTTCTCGCGCTCGATGATGAGGATATCCCGAACGCCGTTTTCATGGAGCTTCACCGCCGCGGCAAGCCCCGCCGAGCCTCCGCCGATGATGACAACATCGCGTTTTTCCACCTTATTTGACCTCCCCCGTGAAAAGATACGCGCCCTTTTTGTTGAGCAGCACGTCCTCTTTTTTGATCCCCAGCTCCTCTTGAATGAGGGCGGTGACGCGGCTTTCGCAATAGCCGCCCTGACACAGCCCCATTGTGGCGCGAGTGCGGTATTTGATGCCGGAGACGGTGGTGACGCCGAGAATGTTGTGAATGGCGTTTTTGACCTCGGCGCGGCTGACGCATTCACAGCGGCAGCAAATCTCGCCGTAATCCGGGTCTTGGGCGATGAGGCGGGCGCGCTCGGCGTCGTCAAGCTCCGCAAAGCGCGGATTGCCGCGCCGCACGGGGTTGAAGTCCGGCTTTTCAACCAGCGTCTCCTGACCCTTCACCAGCTTCACCACGCGCCGCGCGATGGGCAACGCGCTCGTCACGCCGGGGGAGATTATCGCCACGAGGTTCACCGCGTGGGGGATTTTTTCACTGTCTTCAATCACAAATTCCGCGCTCTCGCCCGTGTCGGCGTTTTTGAGCATGGGGAACACGCCCGCGTAGTTGCGGATATAATACTCCCGGCGCACGTAAGAGAACATCTTGCGCCCGTCGCGCTGCAAAAGCGCGATCATGTCCGCCGTGGCGTCATAGTTTACCGGCGCGTCGCCGATGTTTTCAATGGTCGGGCCGACGAGAATGTTGCCGTCGACCGTGGGGGTGACGTGCACGTCGAACTCGCCCTGCTCGTTCGGCGTGGGGTAGACCGGCATGGAGAGATATTGCCCGGTCTTTTTGTCGAGGATTTCATACTGCCCCTTGACGCGGTCGGGAATATACTTGCCGAAGCCGAGCATCTCGGAGATTTTATAAGCGTACAGCCCCGCGCAGTTTATCACCCAGCGCGCCTCATACCGCCCGGAGGCGGCCGTGACGGCGAAATCGCCGTCCGGCATGCGGTCAATGGCCGTGACCTCGCTGTCGAAGATGTATCTCGCGCCGTTCATGACGGCGTTTTCGGCAAGGGCGATGGTGTAGGTGAAGGGGTCGAGTATGCCGGCGGAGGGGACGAAGATGGCAAAGTCGCCGTCGGCGTTCGGCTCAAGGCGCTTTATCTCGTCCCGGTCTATCATCTTCAAGCCCGGCACGCCGTTTTCAAGGCCGCGTTGATACAGCGCCTCCAAGCGCCCGCGCTCGGCCTCGCCGAAGCCGACGATGAGCTTGCCGCAGCGCTTGAACGGCACGTCCAGCTCCTCGGCCACGCGGTCAAACTCGGCGTTGCCCTCCATGCTGCACTCACAGCGCAGTGAGCCGTTGGCATAGAGTATGCCGGAGTGCAAAAGCCCGGTGTTGTGCCCGCTGACGCCGTTGCAGACGTCCAGCTCCTTTTCCAGCACGCATATTTTCAGCTGATAGCGGCTGAGCTCTCTTGCCACGGCAGAGCCGACCACGCCCCCGCCGATTATAATCACGTCAAAGCGTTCGTTCATGTTTCCAGCCCTCTATCAATCGTCCATGTACCCGATTTGCACCGCCGCCATCGGGTATATCGCGACAAGCGGCTTCTTGCCGGCGAATTTCTTTTCCAGCCGCGCCAAAATCGCGTCCCAATTGTCGTACATATCGGGGACTTTCCCGGTGTAAAACTGCCTCACGTCCACCTCGCTCACGCCGTCGGAATAGATGACGGTCTCCGTGCCGTGCAGCTCAAGCGGGGGGATGTTGTCATCATGCGGGGAGAAAAGGCTCATCCCCGGCCCGAACAGCGAGTGGAAGCCCGGCCCCTCGCTGGCCGCCGTCATGGCCACTATCGTCCCGCCCTCGGCGACGCAGCGCTCTTTATAATGCCCCATCGCGGCAAAGCACGTGCCGATTTGGGAATACTCCGTGTCCTTGGGATAGGCCGAGCATATATTGATGTCCGCGTTTTCGACCAGGGGGGTCTTCAGGCATTCCATCGCGCGCTTGCAGGCGGCGCGGTGCGCCTTGATGAAGTGGCCGGCGAAGGCGTCGGCGGGGAGCATTTTGTCATTGAGCACGACGTTGACGATGAAGTCCAGCCCCGCCTTGCCGACAATCTCCTCCATGTTTTGGCGCATGGCGTTGTCGGGGTTGCAGGTGCTGGTTTTGAAGGACATGCCGGTGCCCTTCCCGGCGAAGACGAGGGTGTGGTTGCTGTGGAGGGTTTCGATGCCGCCGATGCCGGGGATGACGGCCTTTGCCCCGCCCGAAAAGCCCGCCAGCGTGTGCGGCACAATGCAGCCCACGGCGATTTTCAGCTCCGCCTCCATATAGTGGCGGTTGACCTTGATGATTTGCTTGTCATCGGGCACGGTGACAAGGTCGGCGGCGAAGGGGGAGTGGTTCAAAACCTGCACGTGCTCCGTCACCCATTTGCCGACCTTGATCTCCATCTCCTGCTTGGTCATGGGTCTGTGCCCGCCGAGGGCGATGAGGACCTTGATCTGCGAATAGTCCATGCCCGCCGCGATGAGCTTTTTGATGACGATGGGGAGAATGACCGCGCCCTGAGTGGGGCGGGAGATGTCGTCGATGATGATGCAGGCGCTTTTTTTGCCGCGGGCGAGGGCTTCGAGACTGTCCGTGCCGATGGGCGCGTCGATTTTGGCCTCTATCTCCTCCGCGCTGAGCGCGGGGGCGCTGGGCATCGAACAATAGCGCACGTCCCAATCGTCGGGAAAGGCGAGGGTGCGGGTGGACTGCTCATACCACTGACCCCAAGGGATTTTATATTCTTGCATAATATTGCCTCCTGTAAAAAAGGCGGGGCGTCTGACCGTTTATACGGTGACGCCCCGCGGGATGAATGGATTTGTTCGCCGCCGAGGGGTTGGAATCAACCCTTGACTGCGCCCGACGTAACGCCCTGAATGATGTACTTTTGGAAAAACACAAATATGGCGACCGGCGGAACAATGCCGATGAGCGAGGAAGCGGCCATGATGTGCCAGCGGATTGTGGTGTCGCTGAGCATGGAGTATATCTTCAGGGTGAGAGGATAGCTTCCCGCGTCGGACAAGAGGAACAGGGGAATGACGAACTCATTATACGTGTTGATGAAAACGAAGATTGCGCCGACGGCGATGCCCGGCCCGCTGATGGGGAAGATTATCTTCAGCAGAAGCTGAATGTAATTGCAGCCGTCAATCGATGCGGCCTCGTCCAGCTCGCTGGGCAGGGTCTGAAAGTACCCGTGGTGAATGGTGACGACGAGCGCGAGGTTGAACGCCGAGTAAACCAAGATGAGGCTGGCGCGGGAGTTCAGAATGCCGAGAGTGTGGAACATTTTGTACAGCGTCGGCAGCACGACGATGCCCGCCATCATCTGCGTCAAAAGCAGCACGAACAGCGTCGCCCGGCGCAGCTTGAAGCGGTAACGCGCGATGGCGTAGGCCGCGGGGACGGAGATGGCCGTGGTCAAAACCGTGGCGCAGGTGGCATAAAAGAAGCTGTTGAGGACGTTGACGCCGATGGACTTGAACGCGTCGACGAAGTTTTGAAGCTCGAAATAGTGCGGGAAAAGCTGCGCCTCGAGCATGTTCGAGTACGGCGTGAGGGCGACGATGAGCGCGGCGTATATCGGCAAAAGCGCGAACACGCAGAATATCACGCACAGCACCACGCGCAGAATTGTGACCCACAGAGGTTGTTTGTTGAGCATTGATTCAGTCCTCCTTGTCCATGAGCCGCCAGTAAATCACGGTGATGAGCACCAGCACGCCGATGGCGATGAGCGACCAGGCCGAGGCCGTGCCGAGGTTCTTCATGTTGAACATCTCTCTGTAAATGCGCATGGGCAGGGTCATTGTCGCGTTGACAGGGCCGCCGCCGGTCATGCCGAAGATGATGTCGAACACCATGAACGTCCACACGGTCAAGACGATCATCGTGCTGGAGGTGATGGCCTTGAGGTTGGGCAGCGTGATGTGGAAGAAAAGCTGAACCGAGTTTGCCCCGTCCACCTTGCCGGCCTCGTAAAGCTCGGTGGGAATGGTGGTGAGGGCGGAATAATAGTTCATGAAGGCAAAGGGCGTGGCGCGCCATATACGCGAGAGAATGACCGCCCAAAGGGCGTTGTCAAAGCCGAGGAAGCTGATGGGCTTGTCGATCAGCCCCAGCTTTTCCAGCAGCACGTTCAGCACGCCGAAGTCCGGGTTATATACAAAACGCCAGCAAGAGGCGACTATGATCAAGGGAATGGCATAAGGAAGCAGGTTGATGGACACAACGAGCTTTTTGCATTTGAATTTGCGGTTGCATATAACCGCGAGCGCAAGACCGAGTATCATCGACGGAATGACCGAGCCGAACGTCCATATCAGCGTGGTTTTGACGGTTTGCGCGATGTCGGCCTTGATGAGGTCAAAATTTTTCAGCCCGACGAATTGACCGGCGGATTTGCCGGTGAAGCCCATAAACGCGCTGACGCACACCTTTATGAGCGGGTAGCCGTAGATGAAGCAAAGGATGAGTATGAGCGGGAGGAGGGACAATACTATCCTTCTTGTTCGCATTTGTTTCACGTTAACACCTCCGAGAGGATTTGCGTTTGAAAAAATCCGGGCCGGTTTTGCCGGCCCGGACGAACCAGTTTAACAGTTTATCAAGCCTATGTTGCTAAAGGTTCTTGGATATGTGCTCAGCTGTTGCGCGCGGTGACGTTTTCCACGGCCGCAACGGCGGCGGTCATGGTGTCCTCGGCGGTGAGCTGGCCGAGCAGGAACTGCTGCCAAACTTCCTCAAGCGCGGTGTAGTACGCGGCGGGAGTGGCGCTGTTCTTGCCGATCATGCCGTACATGGTGTACTCGGTGGTCTCGTTGTAGAACACCTTCCAGTAATCATACTGGAATGCGGGGTCTTCAAGCTCGGAGGCGAGCAGAGGACCGGAGCCGTAAGCCAGGTGGTGAGCCTTCAAAACCTCGTCGCTCATCAGATACTGAATGAACTTGGCAGAGGCTTCGGCGGTGGCTTCCTGAGTGGCGATCCAGCCGTTGGTGCCGGCCCAAGTGATCTTCTTGCCGTTCGGGCCGACGGGCAGCTCCGCAATGCCGACAGGGCCGTCATTGGTGAAGTCCTCGCCGTAGCCGGCGATCATGGTGGAGATGGCCCACGGGCCTTCGATCAGCATGCCGACCTCGCCGTCACGCATGAGAGGACGCAGCTCGCCGCGGCCATACTCGGTGGGGGATTCCTGGACATACGGCCAGAGCTGCTCAAGGAACTTGAGCGCTTCCATGCCGGCGTCGGTGTTGAACAGGGGCATGCTGTTGTCATCGAGGATGGGGGCGTCGGTGGCCTGGTTGATGAAGCAGCCGACGAACTCTTCCAGAACTTCCGCGCCGTTGATGGCGGGCACGCCGAGACCGGGCTTGCCGGTGTTCTCTTTTATGGCCTTTGCGGCGGCAAGCAGCTCATCCCAAGTGGTCGGGGGGCTGTTGGGGTCAAGGCCGGCGGCGGTGAAGAGATCCTTGTTGTAGTAAAGGACGAAGGTGTCAACAGAGCTGGGGACGTAGTAAAGGCCGTCCATGCCGCAGTCAACGAGATCCCACACGCCCTGGGGAACGCTGTTGATGAACTCATCGGAGAAGTACGGGGAGAGGTCGATGAGGCTGTCGTGTGCGGAAGAGTCAAAGAGCTTGTTGTCCCACCAGAAGATGACGTCGGGCTGAGTGCCGGCTTCAAAGTAGGTGGGGTAGGTCTGAATCCAGCCTGCCCAGGATTCGTACATGGGCTCGACGTGGATGTTGGGGTTCTCTGCCTCGAAGGCGGCGATGGCCGGCTCGAGGAAGGATGCGACCTTGTCCTGATCGCCCGGACGAAGCACGGTGATGGTGACCTGTTCGTCAGAGGCGGCTTCTGCGGCGGGGGCTTCGGCAGCGGGGGCTTCTGCGGGGGCGGCCTCCTCGGCGGGTGCGGCGGACTGGCCACAGCCGACGAGCATGGAGCATGCCATGATAAGGCACAGTGCGAGGCAAATAAGCTTCTTCATTTGCGCGTGTCCTCCTTAAAAAGTTGGGGTTGTTTTCGGGTTTATCTCACAGTTTGCTTGAAAAACTGTTAGGATACGTGTCGTTTCCTCCCCGCGTCCGTCCGGGGCGCGCCCCGGACGGTTGGGAGAATGGAATTATGAAAAAGATG
>CAZUSM010000050.1:0-10668 GCA_964623675.1 uncultured Oscillospiraceae bacterium | reverse complement strand
GAGGACATGATGAAGTCCTTCAAGCGCACGCCGGATTACATCGTGACCGTCGGCGGCGGGACGCTGATGGACTTTGCACGCTACAGCGCGTACAAGCTGGGCATTCCGTTTGTGGCGGTGCCGACAATCGTTTCCTCCGACGGATTCACGGCGGATATCTGCTCCATCATCATCGACGGGCAGAAAAAGTCCATCCCCATGCAGGCGGCGGACGCCGTCGTGTGCGACATGGACATCGTGTCCGGCGCGCCGATGTTCTTGACCATCGCGGGCGTGCAGGACATTTTGGCCAAATACGTCTCCATCGCCGACTGGAAAATCGCCCACCTCGTTTCGGGCGAATACTTCTGCGAAAAGGTTTGCGCCATGGCGCAGGAGGCGCTGGACATCATGCGCCGCTGCGCAGACGACCTCGTGGCCGGGAAAGCGCCGGACTATGAGGCGATGGCATACACGCAGATGCTGTCCGGCCTGACGATGCAGATTCTCTCCAACAGCCGCGCCGCGTCGGGCGCGGAGCACCTTGTGGCGCACCTGGTGGAGATGAAGCCGCGCGGCTTTGAAAAGGCGCACGGCATGCACGGCGAGTGCGTGGGCGTGGGCACGATTATGTGCGCGAAGGCCTATCACGAGCTGGCAAAGCGCGAGACCATCGAGGTCAAGCCCTTTGAGGGCGTCAACGAGGCGTGGGTGCGCGACGTGTTCGGCGCGCTGGCCGACGGCATAATGAAAGAAAACGAAAACGACGTTTTGAAAACCTTTGCGCCGGAGGCCATCAAAGAGCACTGGCAGGAGATCCGCGACATCATCGCCACCATCCCCACCGCCGAGGAGCTCATCGAGCTTTACACCAAAATCGGCGCGAAGCACTCCCTCGCCGAGCTTGACATCGACGAGAGCGTGAGCGGGGAGTTCCTCGACATATCCTCTGCCATTCGCAACCGCCTGACCTTTGCGAGAATGACGAGGCTGATCGTCAAATAACTTTGCATTCACTGACCACGGGCGGGGTCGCCGCCCGTGGTTTTCTTTATTGTTTCAAGCGCTACTATATATAAATACAAGGAGTTTCGGGCATGAAGTACATAATGAGCCTTGACCAGGGCACGACAAGCTCGCGCTGTATCCTTTTTGACAAGGCGGGCAATATATGCGCCAGCGTCCAAAAGGAATTCACGCAGATTTTCCCCCGCCCCGGCTGGGTCGAGCATGACGCGAGCGAGATTTGGAACGTGACGCTGGAGGTGTCGCGCGCGGCGATGGACAAGCTGGGCATAACCGCCGTGGATGTGGCCGCCATTGGCATCACCAACCAGCGCGAGACGACCGTGCTGTGGGACAAGGCCACGGGCGAGCCGATTGCCAACGCCATCGTGTGGCAATGCCGCCGCACGGCGGACATCGTCGACGCGCTGGTCGAGGCCGGGCACGGAGACGCGATACGCGAAAAGACGGGGCTTGTGCCGGATGCGTACTTCTCCGGGTCGAAAATAAAATGGCTGCTGGACAACGTCCCCGGTGCGCGCGAGCGCGCCGAGCGCGGCGAAATCCTGTTCGGCACAATCGACACCTGGCTGATATGGAAGCTGACGGGCGGGCGCGTGCACGTGACGGATTACACCAACGCAAGCCGCACAATGCTGTATAACATCCACACGCTTTGCTGGGACGAGGAGCTGCTAAGCTGGCTGGACATTCCGGCGGGCATACTGCCGGAGGTCAAGCCGTCCAGCCACGTTTACGGCAAGACGGAGTTTGAGCTTTACGGCGGGGAGATCCCAATCGCGGGCGCGGCGGGTGACCAGCAGTGCGCGCTGTTCGGGCAGGGCTGCTTCAATCCGGGCGAGATGAAAAACACCTACGGCACGGGCTGCTTTCTGCTGATGAACACCGGGCGCAAGCCGGTGGAGAGCCGCAACGGCCTCGTCACCACCATCGCGGTCGGCTTTGAAGACCACGTGGAATACGCGCTGGAGGGCAGCATTTTCATCGGCGGCGCGGCCATTCAGTGGCTGCGCGACGAGCTGGGCGTGCTGACAAGCGCGTCGGAAAGCATCCAGTACGCCGAGGCCGTGGCCGACACGGCGGGCGGGTACGTCGTGCCCGCGTTCACGGGGCTGGGCGCGCCGTATTGGAACCAGCGGGCACGCGGCGCGGTCGTGGGCATCACGCGCGGGTTCGGGCGCGCGCATCTCGTGCGCGCGACGCTTGAGGCCATCGCCTACCAAACCTACGACATCGCCCACGCGATGGAGCAGGATTCCGGCATCAAAATCGGCTCGCTGAAGGTCGACGGCGGCGCTTGCGCCAATGACTTTTTGATGCAGTTCCAAAGCGATTTGATTGACTGCGACGTGGTTCGCCCCGCCTGCATCGAGACCACCGCGCTCGGCGCGGCGTATCTCGCAGGGCTTGCCGTGGGCTACTGGGCGGATTTGGAGGACATTCGCGCCAACTGGACGGCGGAGAAAACCTTCTTCCCCGTGATGGACGGCGAAAAACGAGGCAAACTCTTGCGCGGCTGGAGCAAGGCGGTCAAGTGCGCCATGCTCTGGGCCGAGGACGACGAATAAAGGAGAAAAATCATGGATTACAACAAGCTGAAGCAATGCGAGCTGTTCCTTTTCGACATGGACGGCACACTCTACCTCGGCGATGAGGTTTACGCGGGGGCAATCGAGCTGATGAATGACCTGCCCGCGCTTGGGAAAAAATATATCTATCTGACCAACAACTCCTCCCGCGCCGGCGAGGACTATATCGCGCGTCTGCGCCGTTTGGGCTTCCCGTGCGAGAGGGAGAACGTGTTCACCTCCGGCATGGCCACGGGCATGTACCTCAACCAGCGCCACCCCGGCGCGAAGGTGTACCTCGCGGGGACGAAGGCGTTCCACCGCGAGCTTGTCAGCTACGGCATTGACCTAATCAACGACGAAAACGGCCACACCGAGTGCGACGAGGCCGACGTGGTGGTGCAGGGGTTTGACACGGAGCTGGTGTATGAAAAGCTGGAGCGCGCATGCCACTTTTTGCGGCGCGGCGCGGCGTTCATCGCAGCCAATCCCGACTGGGTGTGCCCCATGCCCGCAGACGAGGTGCTGCCCGACTGCGGCAGTATCTGCGCGCTGCTGACCGCCTCCAGCGGCAAAGAGCCGACCTATATCGGCAAGCCCAACCGCAACATGATTGATGTCATCTCCGCCATGACCGGCATTCCCAATGACAAAATCTGCGCCGTGGGCGACAGGCTTTACACCGACATCGCCGTGGCGCAGAACGCAGGCTCTGCGTCGGTGCTGGTGCTGTCGGGCGAGACGACGCCGGAGATGGCGCGCGCGGCAGAGCGTCAGCCGGATTATATCCTCGCGGACGTCCACGAGCTTCACAACGTTTTGAAAGGATAACCACCCTTTTCCCATGAAAGCCACGTATCTTTTGCCCATCACAGTGTTCATACTGCTGGCAATCTTTTTCCTCGGCCTGCCCGATTTGCGCCGGTGCAACCTGCCGGGCGCGGCGCGCTGCTCGCGCGCGCTTGACCGCGTGGACGCGGCGATAATGGCGGCGATTTCGCTCATCTACGCCGCTGTGGCGTTTACCGGGCTCGGCAACACCGCCTCGCCCGAAAGCTTTGAGGCGATGAGCGGCGTTTCCGCCGTGCTGGAGCTGCCGGGCGGGGTCAACCCCAGCCGGATTATGCTTTTTTCCGGCGTGGGCGAGGGACGGTACAGCCTTGAATACTCCGCCGACGGCGCGGTGTGGGAGAGCGTGGGCGAATACGAGCAAAATTATGTGAGCGTTCTGAAGTGGAACGAGCTGACGCCCGCCGCCACGGCGAGCGCGCCGCGCTATGTGCGCATCACGGGCGCGGGGGCGGTGTATCTCGGCGAGGTCGCCTTTTTCGACGGAGACGGCGCGCGTATTCCTGCCGCCGACGCCGGCGGCGGGGCGCGCCTTGTCGACGAGCAGTCCACCGTGCCCGCGCGGCAAAACTTCCTCAATTCGACGTATTTCGACGAGATTTACCACGCGCGCACCGCGTGGGAGCAGCTCAACGGCGTGTATCCCTACGAGATTTCCCATCCGCCGCTGGGCAAGCTGATAATCGGGCTGGGCGTGGCGCTGTTCGGCATGACGCCGTTCGGCTGGCGCTTCATGGGGACGCTGTTCGGCGTGGCCATGCTGCCGCTGATGTACGTGACGGCGAAAAAGATGTTCGGCGGGCGCAGTGTGCCGACGCTGTGCATGGGCGTGTTCGCGTGCGACTTCATGCACTTTGTGCAAACGCGCATCGCCACCATCGACACTTACAGCGTGATGTTCATTTTGCTGATGTATCTGTTCATGTGGCTTTTCATCAGCGAGGCGCGCGGCGGCGAGGTGACGCGGCGGGCGCTGGTTTTCCTGGCGCTGAGCGGCGTGAGCTTCGGCCTGGGCGCGGCGTCAAAATGGACGAGCATTTACGCCGGGGGCGGCCTTGCCGTGATTTGGGCGGCGTATTGGCTTGTCAATCGGAGGCGCGGCTTCAAGGCGTTTTTGAAAAACGCGCTGTTTTGCGTGGGCTTTTTCGTGCTCGTCCCGGCGGCGATTTATTATCTCAGCTACACGCCCTACGGCCTCGCGCGCGGCATGAGCGCGCCGGGCATGTATTTTTCGGGCGAGTACGCCCGCCTCGTGGCCGACAATCAAGCCTTCATGTTCTCTTATCACTCCGACCTCGTGGCCGAGCACCCGTACTCCTCCGTGTGGTATCAGTGGGTGCTGGACGTGCGCCCCATACTCTATTATTTGGATTATTTTGACGACGGCACACGCTCCAGCTTCGGCGCGTTTGTCAACCCCGCGCTCTGCTGGGGCGGGCTGCTCGGCCTGTTCGTGCTGGCATACACCGCGCTCGCCCGGCGCGACGGCACGGCGGCGTTCATCCTCGTGGGGTATCTCGCGCAGCTGCTGCCGTGGGTGCTCGTCAAGCGCTTGACGTTTGAATATCACTATTTCCCGTGCACGGTGTTCCTCGTGCTGTCGCTGGGGTATTCGTTCAAGCTCCTGCGTGCGGGCAACCGGCACTGGCGGTGGTATCTCGGCGGCTTCGCCGCCGTGTCGGCGGCGCTGTTCGCGCTGTTCTATCCGGCGCTCTCCGGCTTGGTGGTGGACAACGCCAAGGCCACAAGCCTCCTCGGCTGGCTGCCGACATGGCCATTTTGAGGGGGGGCAAAACGGCGATTTTTACTGACTTATAATAAAAGTTGGGGTACACCGATCAAAAAGCAGAGGTGTACACCCAACTATTATTATAGAACGGGAAAACATAAGGCAAAGCAGTTAATTTGCGACAATGCAAGAATCATATTCAATAACATAAATTGCACGAATGCTGGCTAAATAACAGCAAAAAGCCGTGAGACGAAACAATCTCACGGCTTTACTTTTGGCGCAGAAGGAGGGATTTGAACCCTCGCACGGTTTATACCCGCCTACTCCCTTAGCAGGGGAGCCCCTTCGGCCTCTTGGGTACTTCTGCATTAAGCCTAGATATACTATCACATCGCCGCGGCGATGTCAAGCCTTTTCGAGAATTTTTCGAAGCGGCAAAACGTCAAGAAAAAAGCAGGCTTTTTGTCATTGACATTTCTTTTCATTATGGATATAATTCTGTTGAGGGGACGCCCTTAGCAGAACGTGCACAACTGCTTGAAGCGCCGTCTGTCTGTGTGAAACCGACCTAAGCGGTGTAACGCTCGACAGCGCTTCGCCCGCGCAAAAGTCCCGGCGCGCTTGACGAAGCTCAAGTCCGGTTGGATTGGCTTTTGCGCCTGAAAAGCTACAGGCTCAGCCGTTTTCGGACGTAAAGATGAGGGGCGGGAAGCCGCCATTCATCCCTGAGGTAGTAGTGTACCGACCCTGTCTATAGCGCTCGACATCACACCCGCCGAGCGCTGTAAAAAGGGCCGGTATTTTGTTATATTGCAAATCATGCCATTTCTTTCATGACCATATTGACATTCTCCTTAGAACATGCGAAAATTGGGGCAAATGACTGCGAGCTGTCGGGGGTGAGATTGTGTTGCTGAATATTCGCTCGATGACGCCGCCGTGCTTGTCTTTTCTTATTATTCTGGAACTTATGTTTCTAACAACCTAAACAATAGTTTTTCATTATAGCAAAAAGTATATCGATATACACCAACAGCGAGATTCAGATTGAGAGTCATGAAATGACGTACATATCATTTTAGTGATAAGCACATGTTTTACGTTTTACAAGGTATCTCCTCTATTTATTTAGCTTTAGATTATCTTTCAATATAGTCTATTATTGTCGTAACCATCCGATTAGAAAGGATGTAGCTATATGTCGTTGAACAAAGATAATTCCGGGTTAAACAAACTCGGTCTTTTAGCTATCGGTGGAATGTTCGCATTGGCCATTCACAAAAACGATAAAAGACGAGAGGAAGAAGCTCGCATAGAAGCCCAGGAAAGACGGAGAAAAAACTCTAAATGCAAGTTTGAAGACGGTATTTCCGAAAATGAGTTTGCCGAGCTTGCTCTCAAGGCCACGAAAAGAATCAAACGAGTAAAAAACGTTTATGTTTCCGGGACTATAATCGACGGCAAAGTTGAATCACAAAGTGGCATTTCTACATGGTGTTTTTCTATTGATTTTAATGATCACGGGCACGTAACCGGTAGATATTGGGTGGATAGTGAAAACAACGATTCCAACATTCCGAACCATATTGGTGAAGTAGTTTCCAAGGAGTTGATTCATTTCTTACACTCACCATCTGCTCATAATTTGTATGATGTTTCCTGCGACCTAACCGATAATGTCTCTATGCAAAAGCCAAAGCACACGCTCCTTAATAATATAAAGGAAAACCGTGCTGATTTAATAATTCTTGCTATTATCTGTGTAATAGGTTTATATACATTTTTTGTCCGACAACAAACAAAATTGATTCCGGTTGGCGTAGATTCGGCGTCGTTGTACAATCTAGATTATGATGACGTGTATGATATACTATCCGATCATGGTTTTTCCAACATTAGTATAGACGAAGTATCCGATCTTGCATACGTCAATCGCGAAAAAGTCGGACAAGTTATAAGTATCACCATTGACGGAGGTAATTCTTTTGTGTCCAAAGATGTATTCCCATATAATGCAAACACCCTAATTAGATATCACGAATTGAAACCTGTTTATCCCCCTATCTCAAACAAGGAAGCAAAAGGGAAAGACTGTACCAATATTCAAACATTTTTTGTCGATGCGGGTTTTGCGAACATAAAGCTTGAACCAACTCAATCCATTAGAGCAGGATGGTTAATCAAAAAAGGTTCTGTTAATTCTATTATCATTGATGGCAAGAGCAAATACGACGAAAAAGAACAGTATCAGCCGGATGTTGAGGTAATAATAAAATACTACGTGTCATTTTTAGACAAATAGGCCTTTCGTCTACAACTATCAGTGCGCTACATAGCAAGTTATCGACTTGTTAATCTTTGTAAATCTTTTCATTATGTCATAGGAAATCTACTTCCTTTACCACACAAGTTCACGTTTTCAACTTGATTAGCTCATTATCCTTGTGGTATACTGATGTCATAGGATGCAGTGCCGGCAATACAAATTCACGGCGTGTGCCGCCGGGCGTGAAAAAGGAGGTCTGACGCAATGAGTAACAGAGAGCGCATTATCAGTCTGTTAGATATCATACCCGAATACAAGATGGGATACGTGTTGGCATACGTGCAAGGCGTGGCCGCCGATGAGGAGGCCGACGACGCTTTCTGCGAGCACATATACCAAAGCTATCTGAACGATTCGGAAAGAGACGAATGCTGTACACTGGAAGACTGCAAGAAAGAATGGGGACTTGATTGATGTACAAAATCATCATCAAGAAGCCCGCGAAGAAATTCATTGATCGTCTCCCTGCAAATGAGCGCAAACGCGTTGTCGCGGCTATTGAGCTTTTGCCCTATGGAGAGGACATCAAACGTCTGCGTGGCCACGACGGCATAATGCGTCTGCGCGTCGGCCCATACCGTATAATATACACAGTCGATAACGGCGAGCTTATAGTATGCGTTATTGACGCGGGAAACCGCGGAGAAATATACAACCGATATTGAAAAGAGCGGAGATGACTCCGCTCTTTTGATTGTTTTATTGGATTCGGCTCACTTCTTCGTCCCGAACAGGCCGCGGATTATGGCGTTGGAGCCGTCGCGGGCGACGGAGCTGAGGGCGCGCTTGGCGGCTTGGCCGGCGATGGCCTTGGTGCTCTTTTGCTTGCCGCCGAGCACGGAGTTGACGAGGTTGGTGCTCAGAGACGAGGCAACCGAGGACGCGGCGTTCGTCACGGCGCGCTGGGCGACCTTCTTTTTCTTTTCGGCCTCTTTTTGGCGCGCCTTTTCCTCGGCGGCTTCTTCCTTGAGGCGCTGTTTTTCGGCGGCAGCCTCCTCCTTGAGGCGTTGCTTCTCCGCCGCGGCTTCCTCTTTCAGGCGCTGCTTTTCGGCGGCGGCTTCTTCCTTCTGCCGCTGCTTTTCGGCCTCGGCCTCTTCCTTTTCGCGCTGTGCCTCGGCCTCCTCGGCAAGGCGCTGCTGCTCCAGCTCCTCGTTGGCGGCGGTGATTATCTCAAAGGCGGACTCGCGGTCAACGCTTTCGCGGTACTTCAGGTCAAACTCGTCGGCGGCGATGAGGCGCGCGACGACGTCGGTGTCTGCCGCGCCCATGAGGCTTTGCGGCGGGAGAATGTTCGCCCGCTCGACGACGGTGGGTATGCCGTCCTCGTCCAAAAAGCTGACCAGCGCCTCGCCCACACCAAGCTGCATGAGCGTTTCCTCGGTGTCAAAGGCGGGATTTTCGCGGAACGCCTTGGCGGCGGCGCGCACGGCCTTTTGCTCGGCGGGGGTGTAAGCGCGCAGGGCATGCTGCACGCGGTTTGAAAGCTGGGCAAGGACATCGGCGGGGATATCGGACGGACTTTGGCTGATGAAATAAACGCCCACGCCCTTGGATCGAATGAGCTTGACGACCTGCACGATTTTCTGAACCAGCGCCTTGGGGCAGTCGGAGAACAGCAGGTGCGCCTCGTCAAAGAAGAATATCATGCGCGGCTTTTCAAGGTCGCCCACTTCGGGCAGCTTTTCAAAAAGCTCGGTGAGCATCCACAGCAGGAACGTGCCATAAACCGTGGGGCTTTGGATGAGGCGCTGGGAGGAGAGAATGTTGATGAAGCCGCGCCCGTCGGAATCGGTGCGCATCCAGTCCTTGATGTTGAGGCTCGGCTCGCCGAAGAACAGCTCGCCGCCCTCATCCTCAAAGGCGAGAAGCGCGCGCTGAATCGCGCCGATGCTGGCGGAGGAGACGTTGCCGTAAAGCGTGGTGTACTCGGCGCGGTGCTCGCCGACGAACTGCACCATGGCGCGCAGATCCTTCAGGTCGATGAGCAGCAGCTCGTTGTCATCCGCGACGCGGAAAACGATGTTCAACACGCCCTGCTGAACCTCGGTCAGCCCAAGCAGACGGCTCAACAGCACCGGCCCCATCTCCGACACGGCCACGCGCACGGGCACGCCGTTTTCGCCGAAAATGTCCCAAAAGCGGGTGGGATAGGCGCGGTAATCAAAGCCGTCGAGGCCGAAGCGCGCGATGCGCTCGCGCATGTCGGCGCTGTCCGCGCCGGGGCGGCACATGCCGGTCAAATCGCCCTTGATGTCCGCCATGAAAACGGGCACGCCCATGTCGGAAAAGGACTCGGCCATGACCTTCATGGTGATGGTTTTGCCCGTGCCGGTTGCGCCCGCGATAAGCCCGTGGCGGTTGGCCATTGCGGGCAGGAGATAAAGCGGCTTATCAGAGCGCGCCATGTATACTTTCTTATTTTCGTACATCTTGTGTTCCCCCTTGTTTTTTATATCAAGATATGTTGACAATAATATACCACAGGTTTCGCCCGCTCGCAACTGCTTAATTAACAAAGTGTTAAATATGAGGGCAAAAATGTCGATGTTGGGCAAAAATGCGAAGGTCTGTATTGAGCGGGGACGAAATTTGTGATATCATACGGACAGTCTTAAAGAAACCTTAAAACTATTTGAATGAGGGATAAAGTGAAAAAACGAGTCATTTCCGCAGTCGTTCTGATTGCCATCACACTGACGTGCGTGTTTTTGTCCACGGCGACGCGCGTGCTGTTTTTCGCCGCGGCGGGCTTGCTGTGCACCTACGAGCTCAGCCGCAACTATGAAAAGCTGGGCGTCAACTGCGGGGCGTGGGTGATGTACACCTATATCGCCGCGCAGGCCGTGCTGACGCTTTGCCACGCGGGCGCAATTGCCTACATCGCGTGCATGGCCGGCAGCATTTATCTCGCCCTGACCGACGGCATTTTGCGCCATCGCGTCTCCGGCGACGGCGCGGTGTACACCGTCATGGGCTTGGCGTATCCGGGGTTCATTTTCGGCGTGATGATGATGATCGCCGTCAGCCCGAAATGGCTGGACACGCTGGTTTTGGCCTGCCTTTCCACCTGGGTGTGCGACAGCTTCGCCCTTTTCGGCGGCAAGCGCTTCGGCAAACACCGCCTCGCGCCCGACGTCAGCCCCAACAAAACCGTGGAGGGCTGCGTTTGCGGACTGATTTCGGCAATT
>CAZUSM010000049.1:0-10669 GCA_964623675.1 uncultured Oscillospiraceae bacterium | reverse complement strand
ATCGGCCGCCTTTTCCAAGACCCCATGGTCGGCAGCGCGCCGAACATGACCATTGAGGAAAACCTTGCCCTCGCTCTCGGTCGCGGCGGCTGGCTGTCGCGCATTTCAAGCGCCGACCGTGAGCTTTTCCGCGCGCGCCTTGCCGAGCTTGACATGGGGCTGGAGGACAATATGCGTCGCCCCGTCGGCCTCCTCTCCGGCGGCCAGCGTCAGGCGCTCACGCTCACCATGGCCACCTTAGTTGCGCCGAAGCTCTTGCTGTTGGATGAGCACACCGCCGCGCTCGACCCCGCCACAGCGGAAAAGGTGCTGGCAGTGACAAAGGAAACCGTGGAGGACAATAAACTCACCTGCCTGATGATAACGCACAATATGTCCTCTGCGCTCACGCTCGGCAATCGCACGCTCATGATGGACGGCGGGCGGATAATCATGGACGTGGGCGGCGATGAGCGCCGCGCGCTCACCGTCGACGCGCTTTTGCTGCGCTTCAAGGCCACCGCCGGGCGTCAGCTCGACAATGACCGCATGCTTTTGACGAGATAAATTTTAATAATATTTCGGTCATATTATTATTGAATTTGGTGAATAAAAATTTATTTACAACGAAAACGAATTGTAGTATACTTTCTGAGTTAAAGCAGTGCTTGCTTTTTCCAAAGAAAAATAACGGAGGGAGTATTATTATGGCAAGAATGGTCGGCACAGTGTCGAGAGGTCTCCGCGCGCCTATAATCCGCAGTGGGGACGATCTTGTTGAAATAGTCACCGGGAGCGTCATGCAGGCCGTTGCAAACGGCGAGCTTGAGGTTCACGACAGAGACGTTGTGGCAATGACGGAGGCAATCGTCGCCCGCGCACAGGGCAACTACGCAAGCGTTGACGACATCGCCGGGGACGTCCGCGCAAAGCTCGGCGGGGAGACCGTCGGCGTCATTTTCCCCATTCTCAGCCGCAACCGCTTCGCGATTTGCCTGCGCGGCATCGCCAAGGGCGCGAAGAAAATCGTGCTCATGCTCTCTTACCCCTCCGATGAAGTCGGCAACCACCTCATCGACTGGGACACGCTTGACGAAAAGGGGATTGACCCTTACCGCGATGTGCTCACGCTTGAAAAATACCGCGAGCTTTTCGGCTATCCCAAGCACCCGTTCACCGGCATGGATTATGTCCAGTATTATTCCGACCTTATCACCGAGGCAGGGGCTGAGGTTGAAGTCATTTTCGCAAATGACGCGCGCGCAGTGCTTGATTACACCGAAAACGTCATCTGCTGCGATATCCACACCCGCGCCCGCACCAAGCGCATTCTGAAGGCCGCCGGCGCAAAGCGCGTGTTCGGCCTTGATGAAATTCTCACCGCCCCTGTCAACGGCAGCGGTTACAATGAGTCCTTCGGTCTTCTCGGCACGAACAAGGCCACCGAGGATACCGTCAAGCTGTTCCCGCGCGACTGCAAGCCCCTTGTCGACGCCATTCAGGCCAAGATGCTCGCCCTCACCGGCAAGCACGTCGAGGTCATGGTTTACGGCGATGGCGCGTTCAAAGACCCCGTGGGCAAGATTTGGGAGCTGGCCGACCCCGTCGTCTCCCCGGCGTACACCGACGGCCTTGAGGGCACGCCCAATGAGCTCAAGCTCAAATACCTTGCCGACAATGACTTTGCCTCTCTCTCAGGCGAGGCTCTGCGCGACGCGATAAAGGGCGAGATCAAGAAAAAAGACGGCAGCCTCGTCGGCCAAATGGTCTCCGAGGGCACAACCCCCCGCCGCCTGACCGACCTCATCGGCTCACTCTGCGACCTCACCTCCGGCAGCGGCGACAAAGGCACCCCCATAGTCTACATCCAAGGCTATTTTGATAACTACACCAGTGATTGATTGCAATATTTATAAACAATAAATATTACGGAGATATAGTGCAATGAGTATTATAAAAGACAAATTCGCAATATTTTCAAAATACGTGATTATTGTCCTCTTTTCCCTCATTGCTCTATATCTTTTTTATCTTGCGGGTTTTTCAACTTCGGTTATACCCACTGTTGAAACTGTGTACTTGATAAAAGACAGCTTTTTGGTCAACCTTCTCTTCGCGCTTATTTTTACGCTCATTCTGTTTGCCGCATACTTTGCAATTAAAAAGTTCGGAGTATTCAGCGCCTTTATTGAACGAGTAAACTCAGATAAGAAATATTATATTAAATGCAGAAGCGTTCTACTTTTGGCTTATTTTATTATCCTCTGCGTTTATGTCTTTGCCGTTCAAAAGGAAGCGGTTCATGACCGCCTCAGTATCTTCACCGCAGCCGCCGAATGGATGGACGGCAATTACTCGTCATTGCGAACAGGATATGTCGTCTCATACCCGCATCAGCTCGGTATAATCCTTTTTATCTATATATTCTCGCATTTCTTTGGGGCTTTTAATTATATCGCTTTCCAAGTGCTGAACGCAATTTGCATCACCTGCACATTCAAGGCATTTGCCGAATTGTCCGATTTATCCGGCAATTCTAACTCAATCGGGTTGCTGATAACAGTTTTTTGTGTTTTATTTGCGCCCGTGTCCTTGTATACGACCTTTGTATACGGCACTTTCATCGGCTTGTGTCTCTCGGTAAACGCGTTTAAGCATATATATATATATATTTACCACCTCAACGGTAAACACATTCATGCCGTAGTTTCTTACGTTGAACTGTTTTTAGCTGTTGTTATTAAAAGCAACTTTCTTATCTTTGCCATTGCCTACGCGATAATATGTTTGCTTCTTCTCTGCAAAAAGCCCTCATTCAAAGCGCTTTTACCCATTGCAATGAGCGTTTTGATTATCTTTTCATATAAACCCATTGTCAACTTCGTTGTTGAATCGATTACCGGTACACCCGTTCCCGATGGGCTTCCAACCATTTCGTGGGTGTTTTTGGGGCTTGAAGAAAATAAAGACATGTTTGACGGCTGGTGGAAGCGAGACGCGCTGCTTTTGTTTGCGGAGGCCGGATACGACAGCACAACCGCGCATTATATTATGCTGGAACGTGTGATAGACCGAGTGCGCTATATGCTGTCAGAGCCGGGCGATGCCGTTTTATTCTTTGCCCGGAAAAATGCGGCGCAATGGAATAATTCCGATTTTGAGGCTTTCTTTGTCAACAATGTTCCCACATCAATAAAAAACGCCAATGTGTTCCGATGGCTGTTTTCCGCCCAAGGCGCGGCTACGATTTCTCCCATATTCAACCGAATGCACTTTGTCATTCTGTTCGGTGTGGTTTTGTCCCTGTTTACGCAGTATAGAAAAAGCTATGTTTCTCTTTTTTATTCAGTAACAGTCATCGGCGGTTTTATCTTTCACACAATATGGGAAGGAAAGAGCCAATACACCCTGCCGTATTTCATGCTCCTCATTCCCATATCCGCCGTAGGTTATGTCAGGTTTATCCGTGCCGTTGAGTCTTTTCCCGCAATGGAAAGAAAGCAGAAAATAAAACTTGCGAGCTATGCCGCTTTGATTCTTGCTTTTGCCGGCATCATTCGCTTGACTTCCGATTCGATCTTATTCGGCGGCATTTTCTGCCACAGCGGAAATACAGTACACTACGAAAGCTATCTTGAAACGTTGGATGAACCCAAGCTTGAAAACAGCGAATACAAGATTCAATCTTATGTTGATTCAAGTGTGATTACGCTCAATGAAAACTCAAATTACGCTCAGCTCCCTGTAACACTGTCTCTTGACCAAAGCAATGCCACAAATGCCACGAATATCACTGTTTTTAATTCCAAATACGGCGACGGGTTTTATGTTTGGATAAACTGCGATGACGGTGACAGAGTGCTGGCCACCGACGGTGACGCGTATCAAAACGCACTTGTTTCAGCCTATAAATTTGATTACTCCAAGCCTTTGAAATGGCAGCTTACCAAGGCTGATGACGCTGATACATATTATCTCGTAAGCAGTGATTATGCCTTGACTTATAATCAAATCACATCTCAGCTCGAATTGACAGCGTTTAATTATGACGATACTCAGAAATGGGTCATCGTCCCCGCCGAATCCGATTAACATATCCTTTGCATCAGAAAGGAGGCATCGTTTTGCAGTTTTTCCTATGAGAACAACTGCAAAACGAGTACAATTTATGCCGGACAAAGCAAAAAGCATTCCGGAGCTTTTCGGCTCTATGGTTTTTAATGAGAATACGATGGAGCAATATGTCCCGGCGCAGGCGATGCGCGGCTGGCGGGAGAGCTTGAAAACAGGCCGGCCGCTGCCGCTGTCCGTGGCCAACGACATCGCCGAGGCGATGAAAACCTGGGCTCTTGAAAACGGCGCGACGCATTACACCCACTGGTTTCAGCCCATGACGGGCATCACCGCCGAAAAGCACGACAGCTTCATCAAAAACGCCGGTGGCGGGCGTGTGATTATGCACTTTTCCGGCTCTGAGCTCGTCTGTGGCGAGCCGGATGCGTCCAGCTTCCCGACGGGCGGCCTGCGCGCCACGTTCGAGGCGCGCGGATACAGCGCGTGGGATCCCACCGCCTTTGCCTTTATAAAAGACGGCAGTCTCTGCATTCCGACTGTTTTCTGCTCTTACGGCGGCGCGGCGCTTGACAAAAAGACCCCGCTTCTGCGCTCGATGGAGAGCGTCAACCGCGAGGCCGTGCGCGTGCTGCGCCTGTTCGGCGATGACACGGTCGAGCGCGTCACGCCGCAGGTCGGCGCGGAGCAGGAATATTTCCTCATCGACAAGGAAATGTTCGACAAGCGCGAGGATTTGCGCCTTTGCGGGCGCACACTGTTCGGCACAAAGCCCCCCAAGGGGCAGGAGCTGGACGACCATTACTTCGGCGTGATTCGCCCGCGCGTGGCCGAATACATGCGCGACCTTGACGAGGAGCTTTGGCGGCTCGGCGTGTTGTCGAAGACCAAGCACAACGAGGTCGCCCCGTCCCAGCACGAAATGGCGCCCATTTTCACCGATGCCAACACCGCCAGCGACCAAAACCAGCTCGTCATGGAGACGATGAAAAAGGTTGCGGAAAAGCACGGCATGGTGTGCCTGCTGCACGAAAAGCCCTTTGCGGGCGTCAACGGTTCGGGCAAGCACATCAACTGGTCACTTTCCACCGACAGGGGCGAAAATCTTTTCTCCCCCGGCAAAACACCCAGTCAAAACGCGGCGTTCTTGCTGTTTTTGGCGGCGTTTGTCAAGGGCGTGGACGAATATCAGGAGCTTTTGCGCTGCTCGGTCGCCTTTGCGGGCAATGACCACCGCCTCGGCGCGCAGGAAGCGCCCCCGGCGATCATATCAATCTCTCTGGGCGCAGAGCTTGAGGGGATTGTGGACGCGATTGTGGATGAGCGCGGCTATGCCGAGCTTGAAAAACGCTCGCTGAGAATCGGCGTTGACGTTTTGCCCTCAATTCCGCAGGACACCACCGACCGCAACCGCACATCGCCCCTTGCATTCACCGGCAACAAGTTTGAGTTCCGCATGGCCGGGTCAAGCCAGTCCATTGCCGGGCCTGTCACGGTGCTCAACACCGTCATGGCCGACGAGCTGAGGCAGTTTTCCGATGAGCTTGAACACGCCGAGGATTTCAACGGCGCACTGCACAACATCATCAAGCGCGCCTTTGCCGAGCACCGCCGCATCATCTTCGGCGGCAACGGCTATGACAAGGCGTGGCTGGCCGAGGCCGAAAAGCGCGGCCTTGCCAACCTTGCAAACACGGCGCAGGCCTTGCCGAAGTACATTCTCCCCAAAAACATCGAGCTTTTGACCCGACAGGGTGTTTACACCCATGAGGAAATCATGGCGCGGCACGACATCCACATCGAAAAATACTGCAAGGTCATTCACATTGAAGCCGCGACGCTGGTGGACATCGTCCAGCACGGAATAATAAACGCTGTCAGCGAGTATCAGGCGAAGCTGTGCGGCAACATCAGCGCCAAGCTGAACGTCCTGCCCGGCGCGCCGCACAAGGCCGAAAGCGCGCTTGTCAACGCCCTGTGCATACTCAATGATGAACTTTTTGAAAAAACCATCGAGCTGAAAACCGCGCTGGAAACCATCAGCCCCACCGCCTCGAGCGAGGAGCTTTTGGACTATTACCACACCAAGGTTGAAAAGAAAACGGCGGAGGTTCGCGCGCTGATTGACAAGCTCGAACAGCTCACCGCGACAGATTATTGGCCGTACCCGACATTTACGGAGCTTTTGTTCTCCGTGTGATATGCAAAGTCCCCCATCATTCGATGGGGGATTATTGCGTCACAGCCCCGCTTCCGGGAGGCAGTGCATTTGCGTCACGCCGAGAACGCGGAAGCCCTCGGCCTGTCCGCACAGCGCGCGGATGCCGAAATCCGCCGCTCGCAGCTTGATATAAAGGCTTATTGAGTTGATATCCGCACACCCGGCGGGGAACTGGCTGACGTGATTTTGAAAAATCGCGTCAATTTGCTTGTTGACATAGCCCGTGGTTTTCACAAAGCGGTTGGGGCGCGCCGTCATGTAATAGGCGAGCGCCTTAACGTCGGCGCTCTCGGCGCCGTATTCGCGCGCAATGTCGTCAAACGACATGAGAAACGCCGCGCGGCGGACACACTCGCCGACGTTGAGGTGGTCAACGTGGCACTCGCTGTCAACGCACGGGTCGGGCGCAAGGACAACCTGCGGCTTGACCTCGCCGATGGCGCGCATGATTGCGCGCAAAAGCTCGCTTTTGTCATATAGCCCGCCGTCGGAAAAGCCGAGGAAGCGCACATCGCTCACGCCGAGCGCGGCGGCGGAGGCGCGCGCCTCGGCCTGACGCATTGCGGCAAGCGCGTCGGGCGTCGTGCCGCGCGGCGCGTTTTCCAGTCCGAACCGCCCGTCAATGCACACGAGAAAGCTGACGCGTTTCCCGGCGGCGGCGAGCTTCGCCGCCGTTGCACCCGCACCGATTTCAATGTCATCCGGGTGCGGGCCGATGAAAAGGAAGCTGTCAAACGCCTCAAGCCGCGGCACGGGCGCGGCAAACTTGAGTGCAAGGCGTGTCAGGCTCATGCCTGCGCCTCCTTGCGTGCCTCAAGCTCGGCGCAAATGCGCTCATATTCCTTCTCATCGAGCGTATAGCGCTTTTTATAAAGCACATAAGAGGCGAGCATGAACACAAACGGTATCACCGTGATGCAAAGCAAAAGCCCGGTTTTCTGCCCGGTTTGGACGTTTGAAATGACGGTTGAAATCTCGCTGAGCTTTTGCGCCTCGGTGATGTCGCCCATAGAGGTCATCTGTTCGAGCGAGGAAATCTCGTTGGTATAGCTGAGCACACCGAAGACGATGTAGCACACGTAGGTGATGACTGCCACCAGCGCAGAGGCGAGCTTGGTCAAAAACGGGCGCAAAGAGGCGATTATCGCGTCGTCCCGCTCGCCGTGCTTGAGTTCGTTATACTCAACCGTGTTGAGTATGGAAATCATCATGATGAGATAAAAGCTGTACTGGCCGAAGTTTGCCAGCATGTATCCCACAGTGAACAGCCAGCATTTGAGCGAGGGATTTGTCGCGGGCATGAACGCGCCGATGGCGAACATTGCGGCATAGCCCACGGCGGCAATGACCGTCATGATGCCCATGAGCGGCTTGCGCTCGATTTTCTGCGATATCGCAGGGTATAGCACCATCAGCACCGCCGTCGCGGCGAGGCCGAAAGTGGAGAAGTTGGAATAATACCCGCCCTGATAGCCGAGGTCAAAGTAAATATACGTCGAGCCGAGGCCGCCGGCGGCAATGCCGTTGCCGATTTGCTGCAGCAGGAAAATGAGCGCAATCCACAAAAGCTGGTCATTTCCGCCGATGGTGGAGATTATCTTTTTGAAGCTGATGGGAGGGGCTTTTGTCTTGTTATAATCCCGGTTTTCGCGCACGCCGAAAATGGTGAAGCACAGGAAAAGCGGCGCGAGAATGCATATAACAAGCGCGATTCGGCCGTAAGCATAGCTCGCCGAGCCGCCGAGAGTGCCCGCCCCGGTGGTGAAGCGCGGAATCAGAAAGCCCGCCAGTGCGCCGCCGATGCCGGCGAAAAGCGTGGCGCGAGAGGTGAACTGGTTGCGCACGTGCATATCACGCCCAAGCGAGGGAATCATGCCCCAGTAAGAAATGTCGTGCATGGTGTAAGTGATGCTGTACATGAAGTAAATCACGCCGAAAAACCATATAAAGCTCCAGCCCTGAAGCGAGGTGTTGAACGCCAGATACACCACGAGCGACGTCGTCAGTATGCCGATGACAAGCCAAGGCTTGAACTTGCCCCACTTTGTCCTTGTGCGCTCGATGATGTTGCCCATGATGGGGTCATTGAGCGCGTCGAATATGCGCGCGCCGACGATGATTGCCGTTATCGCGGCAAGCTGCGCGGCGTCGAGGCGGCGCGTGAAGAGTATGTACGTGAGAATGAAGTTGGTGAAGAGATTGTATATCATGTCTCTGCCAACCGTGCCGAGAGGGTACATCCAAAGGTTTTTCTTTTGGATTTTGAGCTCTTCGTCCATGAGTTTTCGTCCTTTCGCGTTTTTTCGCTGTAAGTATTTTTATTATACCATCATTCGCGCGCATCCGCCACTGTATTTTTGCATTTGGCGAAATATTGCCGCGTCAGGCGCGACACCGTGCCGCCGAGGAAAATTAGCGCGGCGAGATTCGGCACGGCCATCAGTGCGTTGAGCGTGTCGGAAAGTTCCCACATCAGCCGCCCTGTGCCCACCGCGCCGAGATAGCACACCGCCGTGAACGCCGTTTTATATAAAACCGACGCCGCGCGGCTGTCCCGCGTCAAATATGCCACGCAGCACTCCCCGTAATAGCTCCAGCACACCATGCTGGAGAGTGCAAACAAAATCACGCTCAGCTTAATTAGCCTGCCGCCGAGACCGCCGTGCAATATCGCGTCAAAGGCAGCACCGGCCGCCGCCGTGCCGGACTCATACGCCCCGCCCATGTCCGCAACGCCCGACAACAGCATTGCAAACGCGGTTATCGAGCATATCACCATCGTGTCCACAAACACCTCGAATATGCCCCACATGGCCTGCTCACACGGCTCATCTGTGTCCGCCGCCGCATGCGCCATGGGCGCAGAGCCAAGCCCCGCCTCGTTTGAAAACACCCCGCGCGAAACGCCCAGCCTCATCGCGCCCAGCATTCCGCCACCCACGGCGCGAAAAGAAAACGCCTCTGAGATTATCCGCCCAAGCATCGCGGGCACGGCTTGGGCGCGCACGATGATGACATACACCCCCGCGATGAGATAAAGCACCGACATCACCGGCACGAGAACGCCCGCCACCGTGCCCACGCGCTTGATGCCGCCCAATATGACAAGCCCGACTATGAGCGCGACAAGCGCCCCGGTCACGCCCGGCGGCGCGCCGAAAAGCTCTCGCGCCGCACCGGCGATTTCGCTGCCCTGCGCGATGTTGCCTATGCCGAAGCTCGCCCCCGCGCCGAAAAGCGCAAACGCGGTGGCAAGCGGCCGTATTTTGCGCCCCAAGCCGTCCTCAATATAATACATCGCCCCGCCGCGATACACGCCGTTCGGGCTTTTGCGCCGATAGTGCACCGCGAGGACGATTTCCGCATACTTTGTGCACATGCCGAAAAACGCGGACACCCACATCCAAAACACCGCCCCCGCGCCGCCCGCCATCACCGCGAGCGCCACGCCCGCGATGTTGCCCGTGCCGACCGTCCCGGCAAGCGCCGTGCTCATGGCCTGAAAAGGGGAGAGCGCCGCGCCGTTTCCCCGCGCACGCCGGGTGAAAAGCGCGCCGAGCGTCTTTTCGTACACCGTCCTCACACGAAGCTGCACGAACCCGGTTTTTATGCTCAGATACACTCCCACAAACGCGAAAAGCGCCAGCATCACAGGCCCCCACGCAAACGCATTGACCGCCGCGTTTATCCTCGCCAAGCTCTCCATCCGCAACACCCCCGCGCAAAAATGAGCCGGGGCACGTTGGTGTGCCTCGGCTCGTGCTGTATTGAGAATATGCGCCGTGCGCTATTTTATATACGCGATGTTGCAGAGTATCCCGCTGCTGTATGCGCGGGTGTAAGCGTCATACTCGCGGCGGCTGATGTAATACCGCCGCCCCCATGAGGACACGGTGAGATAATCGCTGTCAATGGCCGTGACGGTCATATAATGCGCCTTGACCGCGCCGATGCGGCGGTAATTCCCATCCGGCAGGCGCGTATACAGCCCCAAGCGGTTATTCTGCCAAAAGCGCGGCATGTTCGGCCCGACGGCGATGATGACAGGCATGTCGTCATCCAGCATGCCTTCGATGCGAGGCCAAAGCTCGCTGTATTTCACGCCCCACTGCGCGCGAAGCGGCCACGAATGCGCGCGGAAAAAGAGATTCATCCCGCAAACAAGCCCCAGCCCGTTTATGCCGAAGGGCGGCGTCAGCGGGAAATATCGGCGGCAAAGCGCGCGCAAAACGGCGTTATAATCGCCAAGCGGAATGGGCAGGACGCGGCCGAAGCTTTCAAACTCGGTGCAGTCACAGCCGACGCGAAAGCGATGCGCATATATGAAAAGATCCGCCGCCGCGACCACGCCGCAGCCGCATTTTTGAATCACCGCGCTCTCCGACAAAAGCTGACTCC
>CAZUSM010000048.1:0-10742 GCA_964623675.1 uncultured Oscillospiraceae bacterium | reverse complement strand
CTTTCATTATACCAGAAACGAGGGCGCTTGTGTGGAGCTTTTTTGACGGGCTGAACGGGACTGCTGTCCGAACAGCAGTCCCGTATTTTCTCTCCCCCCCCATTTCTAATTCCTCGCTCCCCTCTCCACTCTCAACTCTCCCCTCTCCCCCGCTTCTCGCGTTCTTTACAGAAAATTATGTTGAGAAAGCGCGGGAAATGTAGTACAATAGGGAGAATTGATTTCCGAAAGGATTAGAACATGCTTTTTAACTCTTACCTATTCGTGCTGGGCTTTTTGCCGCTGTGCCTGGCGGGGTATTTTCTTTTGAACAAGCTGGGGCGTTATCGGTTGGCGCTTGTTTTTCTGCTGGGCATGTCGCTGTGGTTTTACGGGGCGAACACGCCGAAGTATCTCCTGCTCATCACGTCGAGCATTTTGGTCAACTTCGGGTTTTACCGCCTTTCCTGCGTCATGAGCAACCAATCGGCGCGAAAAGTGGCCAAAACGCTCGCGGTTATAATGAATCTCGGCATTTTGTTTTATTATAAATACTATGATTTCTTTGCCGACAGCATCAACAACGTTTTCGGCGCGAGCTGGACACTGCACCACGTCATGCTGCCGCTGGGCATCAGCTTTTTCACGTTCCAGCAGCTTTCCTTCGTGATTGACTCGTTCAACGGCGAGGTGCGCGACTGCTCACTTTTGGACTATGCCTGCTTCGTCACGTTCTTCCCCCAGCTCATCGCCGGGCCCATCGTCACGCATGATGAGCTTGTGCCGCAGCTGCAGGACATGAGCAAGAAGAGCTTCTCGGCGGAGAATTTCGCGCGCGGGGTGTACATTTTCTCGATCGGCCTTGCCAAAAAGGTCATCATTGCAGACAATCTCAACACGGCGGTCATCGCCGGGTACGTGCTGGGCGCGAACGGCTGGGACATGCTTTCAAGCCTCGACTGCCTTGTGGTGATGCTGTCATACACGCTGCAAATGTACTTCGACTTCAGCGGGTACAGCGACATGGCCATCGGCCTGGGCAAGCTCTTCAACATCGACATTCCGCAAAACTTCAACTCCCCTTACAAGGCCGTCAACATCCTCGATTATTGGAAGCGCTGGCACATCACGCTCACACGCTTTTTGACCAAGTATATCTACTTCCCCCTCGGCGGAAGCCGCCGGGGCGAGGCGCGCACGTATCTGAACATTCTGATAGTATACCTTCTCAGCGGCATGTGGCACGGCGCAGGGTGGAATTACCTGCTGTGGGGTCTGCTGATGGGGCTTTTCACCGCGCTCACGCGCATGATAAAGCCCGCTCTCGACCGCGTCCCCAAGGCCGTCAACTGGGCGATTATGTTCTTCTGCCAAAACCTGCTGATGGTGATTTTCCGCGCGACAAGCGTGAAAGAGGCGTTCGCGTTCATCTCGCGCCTGTTCGACTTCGACTTTGCCCCCGTCAACCCCATCATCTCCTCCTCGTTCCAGCTCACTGAGGTCGCCCTGCCGCTTTCCAAGCTGCCCGGCATCGGCTACATCGTGCATCAGCCGGCGGGCATGATGGTGCTGGCGCTGGTGTTCTTGATGTTCCTTGTGCTCGTGCCGAAAAACGCATACGAAAAAATGCAATCGCTCAAGCCAAACGTGTGGCCGATGCTGTTCTCGGCGGGGCTGCTGGTGTGGTGCATATTCTCGTTCGGCAGTGTGAGCGCGTTTTTGTACTTCAATTTCTAAAGGAGGGGCCGGACAATGAATTTCAAAAAATGGGTTCTCTCCTTTTTCGCCGTGCTGTTGGCCGCGCTCGTGCTTCTCGGCTCGGTGGTGGCGGTGATAGACCCCTTTTTCCACTATCACGCGCCGCTTGACGGCTTGCAATACCGCATATTTTATGAGCGCTATCAAAACGACGGCATTGTCAAGCATTTCGACTATGACGCGCTCATCACCGGCAACAGCGTCACGGAGAACTTCAAAACCTCCGAGCTGGACGCGCTTTTCGGCACAAACGCCGTCAAAGTGCCCTTCTCCGGCGCAACGCTGAAAGAGCTGGACACGATAAACCGCACCGCGATTGAGCATAACGGCGATTTGCGCCTCGTCGTGGAGGCGCTCAGCTACAGCGACCTCATCTTGGACAAGGACGCCCTTGCCTACGACGAGGGCGACTACCCCACGTTTCTTTACGACAAAAACCCCTTGAACGACGTGAAGTATCTTTTCAACAAAAGCGTTTTCAAAACCGCGCTGGACATGATAAGCTTCACCCGCGCCGGGCACACCACCACCTCCTTTGACGCTTACGCCTGGTGGGACACGCCCGACACCGTTTACGGGCGCGAGGCCATACTCGCGATTTATCAGCGCGGCGAGCTTGCCGACGAGCAGCCGGGGCTGAGCGATTACCAGCGGGAGCTGGTGCGCACGAATATCGAGCAAAACGTGCTCGAAACCGCGCGGGCAAACCCGCAGATTGAGTTTTATATCTACATCGCGCCCTTCAGCATGTACGCGTGGGATCGCTTTTCCCGCGCGGGCGAGCTGAAAACCCAGCTTGAGGCCGAGCGCATGGCCGTGGAAATGATGCTCACGTGCGAAAACATCCACGTGTTCTCTTTCACCGACGCCTTTGACCTCGTGCAGGATTATGACCGCTACAAGGACACCGTGCACCACGACAGCGCAGTCAATTCGTGGATTTTGGAATGCATGGCCACGGGCGAGCATAAGCTGACTCATGATAACTGCGAGGAGTATTTCGACCGGGTGTATGAGTTTTACACCACGTTTGACTATGATTCGCTGTTCGCCTGAACTCTCCCGAATCCGCACAAAACCGCGATAGACCGCGACTCCGCGCCGTTGACAGTGCGGGGTATGCGTGCTATAATATATGCTAATTTTACAAAAAAGGAGTTGGATATCCAACAATGGATGATGGCAGTCGATTGCCGCAGATGACACCGTGGCTTGTGGTCATCGCGCTTTTGGTGTGCGCGATGTACTTTGCCGTGACAGAAACCTCTATGGCCTCCGCTTCGAGGAACAAAATCAAGGCCGCAGCGGAGCGCGGCGATGCCAAAGCAAAAAAAGTGCTCTACGTATTGGATAATTTCGACAGAGCAATCAGCACCATTCTTATAGGAACAAATATCGTGCATATCTCGATCGCCACGATTGTCACCGTGCAGGTGACGAAGCTGTGGGGCTTGAGCTGGGTGACGCTGAGCACGGTGGCGACGACTATCCTCGTGTTCTTCGCGGGGGAAATGCTGCCGAAAAGCGTGGCGAAAAAATACCCTGAGCGCTTCGCCAAACTGTGCGCGGGCGGGCTTATCTTCTTCATGAAGCTCTTCGGCCCGTTTTCAAAGCTGCTCACCGCGATTGGGCAGGCCGCGGCGCGCCTGACGCAGGGCGACAATGAGGCCGAGGCCTCCGTCACCGAGGACGAGATATACGACATCATCGAGGACATGACCGAGGAGGGCACACTCGACGAGGAGCAGGGGGATCTCATATCCTCCGCGCTGCAATTCGGCGACGTGACCGCCGAAAGTGTGCTCACGCCGAGGGTGGACGTGGCCGCCGTGGACATCTCCAGCAGCCACGAGGAAATCCTCGCTTACATCAAGGATCAGCCGCACAGCCGTCTGCCCGTTTATGAGGGCAGCATCGACAATATCATCGGCATCCTGCAAATCCGCAAATTCATCAAGGCGTACCTGCGCCAGGGCAACGACCTTGACATTCGCCCGTTGCTGGACGAGGCGTACTTCGTCCACCACAGCACCAACATTGATGAGCTTTTGCCCATCATGTCCCACCGCAAGCTCAGCATGGCCGTCGTCACGGACAATTACGGCGGCACGCTCGGCATCGTGACGATGGAGGATATGCTGGAGGAGCTTGTGGGCGAGATTTGGGACGAGGAGGACGTGGTGGAAGAGCCGGTGGTTCTCCAGCCCGACGGGAGCTATCTCGTCGACGCGGATGAGAGCGTCAGCGATGTGCTGGAGCTTTTGGGCGTCGACCCCGGCGAGGACGAAGACGAGCTTATCAACACGCTCATGGGCGAATGGGCCTATGAGCAGTTCACCGCGATTCCCAACACCGGGGACAGCTTCAATTATCGCGCGCTGACCGTAACCGTGTCCGAAATGCAGCACAACCGCATTCTCAAGCTGAACGTCCGCCTCACCGAGAAAACCGAGGGAGGTGACGAGGCATGAGCATATACATAGTCTTGCTCGGCATTTTGGTATGTATTTTCTTCTCGAACCTGTGTTCGGCGGCGGAAATGGCCTTTTCCTCGTGCAACACCCTGCGCCTTGAAAACGCCCGCGACGGCGGGGACAAGCGCGCCAAGGCCGCCGTGCGCATCACCGAGCGCTTCGACGACGCGCTCTCGGCCATACTCATCATGAACAACCTCGCCAACATCGGCGCGTCCTCGCTCGGCTCTGTGGCCGTGATACTGCTGCTGGGCGACGGGTACGCGTGGGTGGCGACGCTGTGCGTGACGCTGCTGGTCATCGTTTTCGGCGAAACGATGCCGAAAATCACCGCAAAGCAGAATGCCAACCGCTTCGCGCTGAAATACTCCTACCCCGTGCGCGCGATGATGATAATCTTCTATCCGCTGGTGCGCATAGTGGTGTGGCTCATCAACCTCATCACCCTCGGCATGAAGGGCGAGCGCGGCGACACGCCGGATGAGGCCGTGGAGGAGCTGCAATCCATCATCGAAACCGCCGAGGACGAGGACGTGCTGGACGAGGATCAGTCCGAGCTTGTTCAGGCCGCGATTGACTTTTCCGAAACCTCCGCCTACGACGTGATGACCGCGCGCGTGGACGTCCAGGCCATCGACATTGACGACGATTGGGACGACATTCTCGACCTCATCGAAAACGCGCCCTTCACCCGCCTGCCCGTGTACGAGGGCAGCATTGACAACGTCATCGGCATTCTTTATCTCAACCACTTCCTCAAGGCGCTCACCGACAATGACCGCGTGGACATTCGCACGCTGCTCATGCCGCCGTGCTATGTCTACAAAACCATGAAGCTGCCCGCAGTGCTTGCCCAGCTTCGCAAGGCCAAGCAGCACCTCGCCGTCGTCAGCGACGAATACGGCGGGACGCTGGGCGTGGTGAGCATGGAAGACGTGCTGGAGACCATCGTCGGCGATATATGGGACGAGAAGGACACCGTCGAGCAGGAGGTCGTGCAGCACGACGAGTGCGAATACGAGCTGGACGGCGCGATGCTCATCTCCGACTTTTTGGAGCTGGTCGGCATCAACGAAAACGACTTCGACGCCGAAAGCCGCACAGTCGGCGGCTGGACGCTTGAAATGTTCGGCGAGTTCCCCCAGCCGGGCGACAGCTTCACCTATCACGCCCTGACCGTCACCGTCCTCGCCATGGACGGCCGCCGCGTCGAACGCGTCCTCGTCAAAGTCCCCCCCTCGACAGAGGAAAAAGAGGACAATACTTGACGAGGGATAATAGAATAAGTAATTGCAAACCACCCCGAAAGAGCAAAGCTCTTTCGGGGTGGCGGGTTATATGGGCAGCTTATTCGCTCTTCCTTGTGGACTGCGTCAAGCATGTGACTCTACATAGTCGCCAAACAAGGACGCGCAAGCGTCCTTGTTTGCTATATTGCCCGCAAAGCGGGCAATATTATTCAAGCCCCGGAGTGCGATTTGAGCCGCTGTGTGGGTGTGGGTATGGGGGTAAAAACAGAGTGGGTGTTGAGTGGGTAAATGCCTGTCACAAAAGAACATGGAAGTACAACAATGAAAGGAAAACACATAGGCCGCACACACTCCGGGGCTGAATATTCAATTGTTTGCGCCGTGGGCATTCAGGGCAGGCGCGCCGCCCTCGGCTTTTTCTGCCGCTATCGTCATTGCCAGCTTTTCCTTGAGCTGCTCCAAGGTATACTCACAATCCACAAATGATTGCAAATACAGCGATTTTTCCTTTTCCGAAAGCGCCTCCGACAAAAACTCTTCGTCAACACTTTTCCACGCCTCATAGGTATCAATTTCAAACTCTATTGCCTGACGCGACGTGATGACGCTGCTGTCATTATCGCTCGTGCCGCCCTCGGCGAGGGCGGATTTTATCATGCTCATTTCAGCCCGCCCGCATCAATAATAGCTGTAACCGCAGCAATCGCCGTATTTGCGCAATTGGCGTTCTTCTTTGCGCTCCTCTGTTTCAAATATGGCGTATCCCATCGGGCCGCCGATGTTCGCCGCTTCGGAGTGGGGGTTGAAGGCGTAATGAATGATGCGAATCATCACGTGGACACCTGCGCATATCATAAAGCTTCCCATGACGAAAACAAATAACGTGGACAAAACCATGAGCGAATCCTCCTTGCAATGCTTGCTTTTTTCTTTCGTGCTTATCCTATCATTTGAGCTGTCCAATAAGCAGGACAGAAAAATTTTCTTTCAGTCCTTTTTATTGTACAGTGATTGTGCTATACTGTATTAAATACATCGCCGGAGGTACCATTATGCCCAAATCTGCGAATCAAAAGCTGAAGCTGCTGTATCTCATGCAATTGCTGCTGCAAAAAACCGACGAGGAGCATCAGCTGACCGTGCAGGAGATGATTGACGAGCTTGCAAAGCGCGACATATCCGCCGAGCGCAAAAGCATTTACGCCGACCTTGAGGCACTGCGGCAGTTCGGACTGGACGTGGTGCAGAGCAAGGGCAAATCGACCGGGTACTACGTCGCGAGCCGCGACTTCGAGCTGCCGGAGCTGAAGCTGCTGGTGGACAGCGTGCAGTCGTCCAAGTTCATCACGCACAAAAAGACGCTTGCCCTGATAAAGAAAATCGAAAGCCTGTCGAGCGTGTACGGCGCGCAGCTTTTACAGCGGCAGGTGTACGTCCGCAACCGCGTGAAAAGCATGAACGAGAGCGTTTATTACAACGTGGACGAGATATCCAACGCGATAACGCGCGACCGCATGATCCGCTTCAAGTACTTCGAGCTGGACGTCAACAAGCAGCGCCGCTACCGCCACGGCGGCAAGCTGTACGAGATTAGCCCCTTTGCGCTCATGTGGGACGACGAGAATTATTACATGCTCGGCTATGACGCAGCGGCGGGGAAAATGAAGCACTACCGCGTGGACAAAATGGTGCAGATAGCGCCGGCGGAGACGGCGCGTCAGGGCAGCGAGCTTTTTGCCGAGCTGGACATGTCGGCCTATTCCAAGCAGGTGTTCGGCATGTTCACCGGCAGCGAGCAGAGCGTGAAGCTGCGCTTTGACAACGCCCTTGTCGGCGCGGTTGTGGATCGCTTCGGGAAAGAAATAGTGCTCATCCCGGACGGGGACGAGCATTTCACGGTGAGCATCGATGTGGCAGTCAGCCCGCAGTTTTACGCGTGGCTGTTCGCGTTCGGAACAAGGGTGGAGATTATCTCCCCCGCCGAGATAAAGCAGGAAATGCGCACCCGCGCAGGGGAAATAGTCGCGCTGTACGGGTATGCGTGAGGCTTATTCCTCGTTCCACATTTGAATAAAGCAGTTTCCCGACTGTATAAAGAGCTATTGCCGCGCGCGGCAATAGCTCTTTTTCACCAAATATGCGGAATGAGGCGGAATCTGACGCGGGTTTTGTACTCGGTGTAGCCGGGGAGGCCGGATTCCAGCACAGCCTCCTCGTTTTTTATCCGGCTCAGCAGAACCGGGACGTAGCCCAGCATGATGACAAACGAGAGCGGCGAGCCAAGCACCAGCGGCAGCGACAGGAACATCAGCAGCGTCGCGGTGTACATCGGGTGGCGGATGACGCCGTAAAGCCCGGTGTCAATCACCTTTTGCCCCGCCTGAACCTCGACCGTGCGGGATAAATACGCGTTTTCGCGCATCACCTCGGCGTAAAGCGCATAGCCCAGCAGAAACACGACCGCCGCCGCTGTCGCGACCGCGCGCGGCAAAACGCACCACGAAAAGCGGAAATTCAGCCCCGCGACGACAAACGCCGCGAGAAACAGCGCCGCCGTCAGCGCAACCACGGCCTTTTGCGTCTGCTCGGTCTCGCGGCTTTTCAGCCGCTTTCGCAAAAGCTCCGGATTCGCGGCAAGCAGCACAACGCCCAGCGCAAGCATGGGCGCAAAAAGAATCCCGATGAGCAGCCACGCGTTCCAATAATGCCATGTCCCCGCCGGGAGAAACGCAAGCCCCGCGACCAGCAAAAGGCCGGCCAAAAACTTCCCAACTGCGTTGAAAACCAGCTTCCAATCCACTCAAATCGCCCTCTTTTCCAATAGGATGATTTAATTATAACGCATGTTTTATGATTGGTCAAGAGGGAGATTGTCGAGAGGGAGTGAATGCGAATTACGCGTTTCCCGGTCAGCCAATTTTCAAAAAGCCCTGCAAGATGGCGGCGGGGAACATGAACTTCTTTTCCGTGCCGTATTATGAGCAAAAGCTGGGCGAACGGGAGTTGAACACCTGTCGCCTGTCAGCGAGCCTTTTTGCCGCTTTTTGTTCTTTGCTCTTTGATGGGCGTTAGCCCATCTGCATCGCAAAAAGCAAAAATCGACTAAAAATTCTTAGCTGACAGGTGCTACGCAGTTTTGTCGTGGCTGGGCTTGCCCAAACTAGGCAAAGACCGCAGAGAATACTTTTCGTATTTTCAAGGGCTTTAACGACGTATGGGCATGCCCAGCCGCGTCAAAACCGGCAGGGGTTCGACTCCCGTTCGCCTAAATCAGCGTATCGTCCAGCAAGAAGTCAATGATGCTGATATTGAGAACGCCGTTATCGTCATACCAGCGCTTGCGGATATCGTGGCGGACGATGATTTTGGGGAATGAATCGCCGGTGAAGGCAAAGGGCTTGTTCTCGGCAATTGCTTTTTCATCCGTTCCGAGGGCGTAAGCGGACTGAATATAGGTCTTTTTCCCGCCGGAATTGGCAATGAAGTCTATCTCCCGTGCAATATGTGCGTGTTTGCCTTTTGCGTTTTTCTCGTTGCTGTAAACAATCCCAATGTCGACAGAGCAGTCGCGGATTAACAATTCATTGAAAATGATGTTCTCCATGATGTGCGTCATTTCCTGCTGACGGAAGCCGATGCGGGCGTTTCTCAGGCCGATGTCTTCGCAGTAATACTTGTTTGGATAGTCGAAATAGCTTTTGCCTTTCACGTCCCAGCGTTTGCATTCGGTGAAAAGGAAAGAATCGGACAGATGATCCATATAGGCCTTGACGGTGTTGAGGGCAACTACGTTTTCTCCGCTGCGCTTTTGCTTGGTGTTGATGGTGTCGGCAACCTTTGTGGGGTTCGTCAATGAACCGATGGACGAGCAAAGCAAATCAAGAAGGGCAGACAGGACGTCCTCCCGCTTGACCTTTTTCCGCTCCACGATGTCTTTCAAATAAACCTCGGAGACAAGCGATTTCAAATAGTTCATCTTTGCCGCATCGTCGGGGCGGGAGAGAATCAGCGGCATACCGCCATAGAAAGCATAATTATCAAAAGCGTCCTGCTTGTCGCCGCCGACGGCGGAATAGTATTCCGCGAAAGACAGCGGGTGCACACGGATTTCGTCACTGCGCCCGCGAAACTCGCTCAGAATGTCGGAGGAAAGCATTTTGGAATTGCTGCCGGTCACATAAATGTCCAAGTTGGCGAGGGATTTCAAATCGTTGAGGGCATCGTAGAAGGTGATTTTTTTGCCGTCGGGATTGTAGGGATTCGGCACTCCGTCGGACATCTGAATCTCATCGACAAAAAGATAGTATTGCTCGCAGCTGTTCTCCACGATGCCGCGAACATACCCGGCAAGCTCCAGCGGATTGCGGAAGCGGATATCCTTCGTCAAGTCAAGCTCAAAAGAAAGAATATGATCCTCTGCAACGCCGTCAGAGAGAAGATAGTTCTTGAAAAGAGTGCCGAGCAGATAGGACTTGCCGCAGCGGCGAATGCCGGTGATAACCTTGACCTGACCATCCCACATGAATGAGATGATTTTTTTCAAATATCTATCCCGTTTAATTTCCATACTTTTGCCTCCGTTGAAAACTTGTCGGAATTATCATGCTACTTTTCAATGAGCATTATACACCAAGCCGAGCAAAAAGCCAAGGGGGTTCGTTGAAAAGTTTGCAAAATATTCGGGCAACATTTCAACGGAGAGCCGACGACCGAGATAATAGGGCGGTACAACTCATGTCCTCATCTAATGGGTTCGCCATGTGTTGATAAACGTTGCTTTTGTCATGGTGCATTGGCGTCTGCGTTTCTTGCCGAGAATATAGAAAAAGCACCGAACCACAATAGTTCGGTGCTTTTGGTGGAGATAAGCGGGATCGAACCGCTGACCTCTTGAATGCCATTCAAGCGCTCTCCCAGCTGAGCTATACCCCCACGAGCAAAAGTATAATAGCAGAATGAGCGGGAAATGTCAAGACATATTTTCGCTTTTTCCGAATTTATTTTTTGGACGCGGCTTTTCTGCGGAAAATGCCGCGCGGAAAGGGTGTTAGCGCGGCATCGAGGGGGGGTGGTGCGGCGTTGAGGGGAGCGAGGCAATTACGGCGGTGATGTGCGCGCGGCATTTGTGGCTAGTGTTTAAACGCGCGGTATTTGCGGTGCGGCGTTGCGGGCGATGGTGCGCATGTCGCGAGCGGGTGCGGTGCGGGGTGCGGTGGATTTGGCGGGGCAATATACTTTTTGCGGCAACGGCGGGGGAAAATTCCTCCGCCGTTGCGAAGCC
>CAZUSM010000047.1:0-11090 GCA_964623675.1 uncultured Oscillospiraceae bacterium | reverse complement strand
CGCGCGAGGTATTTCGCGCGCGAGGACGTGTGCGTCAGCCCGTTTGCCAGCATGAACGCGAAAATCGGGAACGCAACCCGCCCCACGGCGCGCATGGTCATGTAATCGGACGGGTACAGCCCCGCGAGAAACAGTGTATACGCCAAATGGTCGATGAACATCGCCGCCACGGCGATGAGCTTCAGGGCGAAAGCGGTCATGTTTTATCCTCGGTTACATTATAATATACGGAAAAAGCGGGTCAGCGCAGACCCGCTTTTTCATGATTTGTGCGACGCTCAGGAACGGTAATCGTCCTCATAATCGTCGTAGTACTTGCTGTGGTTGTCGCCGGACTTCTTGCCGCTGACGTTTTTCAGCAGGAAGAACATGCCCACGCCGATGGCCGCGGCGGCCAGCACCATCGCGATGACCGGGCCGATTATGCCCATTTTCAGGCCGCTGTCGGCGTCGTCCTTGTCCTCGGCGTCAACGGCCGGGGTGGGGGAGGTCAGCGAGGCGGTGTAGGTGACGGCGACGGGGGAGGAGTAAATCACCTTGCTGTTGGTCGTGCCGTCGGAGGACCACACGCCCACGTAGTAATACTTGCTGCCGGATATAGTGTCGGGCACGTAAGTGGCCGACTGCGCGCCGGAAATCTTGGTGCCGTTTGCGTTGCTGTTGGTGTCGTTGCGGTACCACTGATAGCAAAGCTGAGTGCCGCCGTCGGTGGCTGCCGGGGCGGCGGAGACGGACAGAGTGGTGGTTTCGCCCTCGCTCAGCACCGCGCCCACGGGCTGGGTGGAGATGGTGGGCACGGCGATGGCCGTGGAAGTGTCACCCGTGTTGGGGGCGGCAGTGACGGCGGGGGAGGTGGTCGGCTTTGCGGTCGCGGTGGGATTATAGGTCGCGGCGGGCTTTGCGGTGCTGGTGGGATTATAGGTCGCGGCGGGCTTTGCGGTGCTGGTGGGGGTGGAGGTCGTGCCGGAGGCCGACGTCGAGGTCGACGCGCCGCGCACGCGGATTATCGCGCCCGTGGTGCACAGATAGGTCTTGCCGTCCGCGCCGATGAATTTGCATTCAACGCTCCACTCGTGCATGGAGGCGGGGATGTTGGAGAGGACGAGGGTGTCCGTGTCCGCCCCGGAAACGCTTAGGCCGGAGAAGTATGCGGCGGCCTCTTTTGCGTTGACGGTTTTGGTGGTGTCCTTGCTGACGATGCGCCAGACGCGGCTGGCGGCGTTGTCGGCGCGCGCGATGAACGTGGCCGAGCCGCCCGCGTCAACGGTTTCGCCCGTCGGGTTCTTGGTGATTTTCAGCGCGCCGCCGTTGTTGACAGTGCCGGTCGTGCCGTTGTAGCCGTCATAGCTGATGTAAACCACGTTGGAGTAAACCGCCGTGCTCTGCACCGAGCCGCTGACGGCCTTGACGCCGACGAAGTAATAGGTCGTGCCGCTCATTGCGGCGGGGGGAGTGTACGACGAGCCGGTTGCGCCGCTGATCTGCGTGGCGTTTGCGCCGTTGGACGAGGCGCTTTTGAACCACTGATAGTAAAGCGTGACGCCGTTGCCGAGGTTGGGGCATGCGGCGGCGACGGAAAGCGTCGCCGTCTGACCGGCGGAGAGATTGATCGAGCCGGGCTGGCCGGTGATGGTGGGCGCGGTGAGCGCCGAGGACGAGGCCGAGCCGTCCGGGGCGGGCAGCGCTGTCGTGCCCGAACCGACCTTGACAGCGCACACGGTGGTAATCGCCGTGCACTGCGCGCCGTTTATCGCGCCCGTGGCCACGCAGTAGATGGAAAAGTCGGTGCTGGCCGTGAAGGAGTATGACGGGCCGGTCATGACGACCTTGTTGTCTATGTACCAGGTGTAATTGATGTCTGTGCCCGTGCCGAGGTTGCCGTAGGACGCGGCGACATCCAGCGTATACGTCTGCCCTGCGGTGCAGGGGTAGCTTGCGGAAAGGTTCTTCGTGAAGCCGAAGCCCTCATCGGCGAAGGCCGACGCGCCCAGCGCCAAGACCATCACCAGCGCAAGAGCAAGGCTGAGTGCGATGCGCAAAGATTTCTTTTTCATTTTATTTTCCTCCTAAAAGGGTTACATAACATTATACATTACATGCCGACCGTTTGCAACAGAAAAAAGCGCTCTTAATCAAATCTCAATGAATTTCAACGCTTTTTTCGCACAAACGCCGCCACGCGGCGTCAAAACCGCTCCCAAAACGGCTTAACATAATCGCCGCCCATTTCGCTTTCGGTATATATGACGCAAATAAGACAAAAAAGTTGCATGTTGAAAATAAAAAAATATTAAAGTTTTTTGAGGGGTGGTGAAACGAGTCTCTTTCTATATAATACTATAATTGCATTGACAAAGAGAATCTGGGCGGATATAGTGATTATAAAGAAAAATGTGTAAAAGCGCATGCAGGGGGTGGAATGATGAACGGGGAAAGGGAGATGGCGCGGGACGTGAGGTATTACGCGAAGTCAGGGAATGAGGCTCATGGAGAGATAAGCAACAGGGAGCATTTGAGAAAGGTCAGCGAACTGGCCGCGCTTTTCGGCGAGGAAACGGGGCAGAGCCGCGAGGCAGAGCTTGCCGGGCTTTTTCACGACTTCGGCAAGTACAGCACCCGCTTTCAAAGCGTTTTGAAAGGCAAGGAGCACGGAATTGACCACGGCATGCCGGGGGCGGCTCTGCTTTATTCGCAACAGCGGCTGAGTAGCTCCTACAAGCCGATTATAGAGGCCATTCAGGGGCATCATGATGGGCTGGTTTCCCTCACGGAAATGGAAACGGCGCTCAAAAACACGCTCACGGACAGCGAGGCGGACTATTGCCCAAGCGGGAAAAAGCCGTCGCTGCGCGGAAAGGCGGAGTTTCAGACAGCTTTGTCCGCGTTTTTGGCGGATTTTCCGGCGTTTCGCTTTCCGATGCTTGATGAAAGGACTGTTTTGCAGGGAGAAAATGTCCGAGACATGCTGGACACACGCATGCTGTTTTCCTGCCTCGTGGATGCGGATTACAGCGTGTCGGCGGCGGATGATGACCCGGAGTATCTTGCCAAAACCCAAGGCGCGGCACTGGATGCGGCTTCGGCACTGCGCCGTTTAGAGACGCACCGGGAGGAAATAAGGCGTGCGTCGAACTCGGCAACGGCGATAAATCGGTTACGCGACGAGGTGTATGACAGCTGTGGACAAGCCGCCGAGATGCCGCTTGGGCTGTACACTCTGACCGCGCCGACGGGCGTGGGGAAAACGCTGGCGATGATGAATTTTGCCCTGCGGCACTGCATGAAACACGGGCTGAGGCGGATAATCGTGGTGCTTCCGTTCCTCACTCTCGCGGAGCAGACGCAAAAGGAATATGAAAAGCTGTTTGAGCAAATCTTGGTGGATCACAGTCAGCGGGATTTGCCGGATGATATGCGCGACATGGCCGCGCGCTGGGACGCGCCTGTCATCATCACGACCTCTGTGCGCTTTTTTGAAAGCCTGTTTTCGGACAGACCGACCGATTGCAGAAAGCTGCACAGCATTGCGGGCAGCGTTGTGCTGTTTGATGAGGCGCAGAGCCTGCCGGGTGAGCTGGCAAAGCCGACGGTGGAGGCCGTGCAAGCCCTTTGCGACAAGTTTCACTGCTCGATGGTGTTTTCCACGGCCACACAGCCGGACTTTTCCGGCATTCCGGACACAAGATGGACGCCGACGGAGATTTTGCCGCAGAATGCGCGGCTTTTCCGGGAAATGCGGCGGGTAAATGTGGAGTGGCGGCTTGGCAAAAATGAGGAGAGGCCACATGCGCAGACGCTTGCTCAGATTGCGCGGGAAATGATGCGTTGGCACAATGTGTGCTGCATTGTGAACCTGCGGCGGCATGCCAAGGCGCTGATCCGCGAGCTGACAGCGCAAAAGGGGACGGACGAGGGCATCTACCTCATAAGCACCGACCTTTGCCCCAAGCACCGGCTGAACGTGATAGACGAGATAAAGGCGCGGCAAAAGCGGGGCGAGTCATGCTGCGTGGTGGCTACGCAGTGCATTGAAGCCGGTGTGGACTTGGATTTTGACGTGATGTATCGCGCGCTTGCGCCGCTGGAGGCGATTGTGCAGGCGGCGGGACGCTGCAACCGAAACGGCAGATGCGCCGACGGCGGAAATCTTGTCGTTTTCGAGCCGATGGAGGCGGGGCGGCTTTATCCCGACGACAGCTATGAGCAGGGCGCGGCGAGTGTGAAGAATATGTGGAGCGCGGATAACACCCTGGACATAAATGACCCCGCTGTGATTCGCGCATATAATCGGCGCGTGTTTTCCCACGGGCGCAAGAACAAAAAACTGCAGCAGGCGCTGGAAATCGAGAGCTATTCGGAGGTTGCGGAGTGCTACAAGCTGATTGACAACCGTGGGGTGCAGCTTATTGTGCCGTGGCCGGGGGCGTTGGAGCTTTTCCGTGAGGTCGAGATGGCGGGGCGGGAAAACGCCGTGAGTCTGTCGCTTTTGCGAAAAGCCGCACCTATCACGATAACCTGCTTTGACAGGGACTTCGTCGACAAGGCCGCCTCGACGTTATACCGAAGAAAAGGCAAGGAAATCTCAGAAACAGGCTATTACATACTCAATACCGGCTTTGAAAACTGCTACGACGAGCGCTGGGGACTCAAAACAGATGGCATTTTGACCGAAAACTACTTTTCATAATTGTGCCATTTGCCGATTTTATGAAATATGTGTTATAAAGCGTTGACTATACACGGTCAACGCTTTTTAATATTCATGACGCCACAAAAAGTGTGGAGAGGAATAGAAATATGAAAATTATAGTGCCGCGTTTGCGATTATTTGAACGCGGCACGGAAAAACGGAGGTGAAAACAATGTGCCCGGAAATATGCGTTGAGGTATGGGGTGATTTCGCGTGCTTTGCACCGCCGTGGGGAAAGGTGGAACGTCTGACCTACCCCTGCCCCACGCCGTCGGCCATGCGAGGGCTGCTGTCGGCGATTTATTCAAAGCCGAAAGAATTCTATTGGCGCATTAAACGCATTGAGGTTTTGAATCCAATCCGCTATATCAGCTTCATGCGCAACGAGGTAAAGTCCAAAGCCAGTCTCAAGGGTGACCCAGCGGCGGCGGTACTGTACACCGATGAGGAGCGCACCCAGCGACAAACCCAAGCGCTGAAAGATGTCCGCTATCGCATCACGGCAGAAATATGCCCGCAAAAGGGCTTCACCGGCACGGCGGAACAGCTTTATGCACAGGCGATGCGCCGCATACGCGCGGGGAAGACGTTTTATCAGCCCGGTTTGGGATTGCGGGAGTTCGTGTGCTATTTTGAGGAAAGCGATGGGCAGCGGCCGCCGATTGACGTGGACATGGATCTCGGACTGATGGTGTATGATGTGTTTGACCCGCGCAACTGCGAGGTCACGGCAAAATCACAGTACAGCTTTTCGCTTTACCACGCCGTTATGCGCCACGGCGTCATCGAAGTGCCGCCCTATGAGAGCGATGAAGTGCTGAAAGGATGTGACGCGACGTGCTGAAAGCGCTGTATGACTACGGAATCCGAAACGGGCTGGCCATCCCGCCGGGGTTCATGAAAAAGCCAATCCGCGCCTATATCCTTTTGTCGGCGGCGGGTGACTATTTGGGAATCCAGCAATGCGAGAGCGAAAACCGGGTTTGCCCGGACATCGGCTCGCTTGCAAACAGCCCCGACAAATGCAACCCCTTGGCGGAAAAATTGGAGATAATCTTGGGCGACGACGGGCGGAAAACGGAGTTTTTCCGCCGACTGCTGCGCGAGGGAAACGAACACGTACCGCAATTCGCTCTCAGCCTTGCCGCGTTGGAGACGCCCGAAGTGCGCAAGGTAATACAGGACGAGGCAAAGAATAAAAAGCTGAAAGGAATGGATCGAATCTCGTTCAAGGTGGACGATGAGCCGCTTGCGGAATTGCCGGCGGTCAAAGACTGGTGGGGCGAATGCCGAAAGCAGTTTGCCAAGGCCGCAGACAAAAACGGCGCGGGGACAAAAGCCCGCTGCCTCATCACGGGCGAGCTGACCACGCCGCTGGAGACCGTGCCGACGGTCACGGGACTGCAAACGGTGGGCGGGCATTCGCGCGGTGAAGCGCTGATATGCTTTGACAAGGCGGCGTTTCAGTCCTACGGGCTGAAAAAAAGCGCGAATGCGCCGGTGTCGGAGGAGGCGTTTGCCGTCGTCAAGGATGCGCTGAACGACCTGCTGGAAGGTTCACCTGCAATGTACCGCAGGGATAAGAACCGTGCGTTCAACCCAACGGCGCCGGTATTCGCGGGAATGAAGTTTGTGCATTGGTTTGATTGCGCCCTCGACCCGCAGGACGACCCCGTGCTCACCGCATTCGGCGGCCTTGACTGGGGCGACGCCGCGGAGGAGAACGACGCGCCGGATGAGGCCGCGCCGGTGACGGCGGCGGAGGCAGAGAATGCCCGCAGACAGGCCAATCGGCTGATAGAATCACTTTCAAGCGGAGCGACCCCACCCCTGCCGGATTGCCAATATCATATTCTGCTCATCTCCGGGGCGAACGGCCGGGCGATGATCCGCCGTTATGAACACGGCAGCTATGAGGCACTCCGGCGCAATTTGGCGCTGTGGAACAAGGATTTGGCCTTGTGCGATGAATACGGACGCGGCCTTATCAAGCCGCGCAAGATGACGGCGCGGCTGATGAGACTGATTAAAAACTCAAGGCCGGAAAACATAATGGAGCAGATGAAAAAGGAACTGGCGGGGATAACCCCGGCCATAGTGCTCGCAATCATCAACGGCACGGCGCTCCCCGATGCGGCTGCGGCGCGGGCGTTGGCGTATATCCGCTCCCAAGTGTACAAAGATGAGCATTTCATCCCGGACGGCGTTGCCTGCCAATGGCTGAAAGCATGGCTCGCCCGCAAGGGCGGAGGACGAAACGAGGAGGTTTCAAACATGACGCATTTCAATCCCGATTATCCCAATGAAGCGTATCATTGCGGCGCACTCACGGCAATTTATGCCGACTTGCAGCGCGCCGCCATGGGCGACAAGCTCAATTCCACCGTCGTCACGCGCTATTATGCCTCGGCGAGCCAAACGCCCTCTATGGTGTTGGGGCGGCTGGAGCGCATGGCGTCGGTGGCGTATCTTTCAAAGCTGACTCCGGGCTTGGCGCACATTTACGAAGACCGCCTGAACAAGGAATACGCTTTCTTTGATACAGAGAGCGGCCGAACCCTGCCGAAGACGCTAAATTTGGAACAGCAAAGCTATTTTGCACTCGGTTATCGTCAAATGTGTGCGCAAATTGTGCGCGACAAGCAAGAGGCCAAAGAAAAGAACAAGGAGGACAAATAATATGGCAGCCATTCAAAACCGTTATGAATTCGTGTACTATCTCGCGTGCACGAACGCAAACCCCAACGGCGACCCCGACATGGGCAACACCCCGCGCATAGACCCGGAGACCATGCATGGCTTCATCACCGACGTGGCCACGAAGCGCCGCATCCGCAACTATGTCCAGCTTGCCCACGGTGACGAGCCGGGCATGAACCTGCTCGTCCAGCAGTCCACCAACATCAACCGCCACATCGCCGAGGCAAAGCGCGAGGCTGGGGTAGAGGGTGCGAAGGACAAAAACGCCGTGTATGCCGGGCGGCAGATGGCGTGCAGAATGTTTTATGACGTGCGTACTTTCGGCGCGGTGATGTCCACCGGGCCGAATGCCGGTCAGGTTCGCGGCCCGGTGCAGCTCACCTTCGGCAAGAGCGTTGACCCGATTATGCCCATGGATATCTCCATAACGAGAATGGCATCCGCTGATATTATCGACAACGGCACAGTTGAGGACTATCTCAAGAAGGAACTGGCAACTGACGAGGATAAGCTGCGCACCATGGGGCGCAAGCAGGTCATACCGTTCGGCCTTTATGAGATTCGCGGCTTCATCAGCGCGAACTTGGCCGCCGAGACAGGTTTTGACGAGCACGATTTGGACGTGCTGTTTGAGTCTGTCATGAACATGTATGAACATGACCGCAGTGCGAGCAAGGGTCAGATGGATGTCGTGTCGCCGCTGATTATCTTCAAGCACGTGGGCACGGATTCGGATGCGAACCAGCGCACGAAACAGGCCAAGCTCGGCTGCGCCCCGGCGCACAAGCTCTTCGATTTGGTGCAGGTGCGCCGCAGGGACGACGTGGAATACCCCAGAAGCTACCGCGATTATACAGCGTCGGTGTGCATGGGCAAGCTGCCCGCCGGGGTGGAGATCGGCTTCAAGCCGGACGCGTTCACCCCGATAACATGGAACGCCCTCCCCGATGACGAGGAGTGGCTTGAAATCGCCAATGGATGAGCGGGAGTATTTGCAGCTGTCGTGGCTTTCGCAGATGTGCTATTGCCCAAGACGGGCGGGGTTGCTGTTAAATGAACGGCAATGGTCTGAGAGCAGTGATACGGCCAAAGGCCGGGCGGAGCACGAGCGCGTGCATACCCAGCGCATAGAAAAACGCGGGCATACGGTCAAGCTCTATGAGTACACTGTGTTTTCCGACAACTATTGTCTGATTGGAAAGTGCGATTGCATTGAAGCGGAATACGCGGACGATGGATGCGCTATCCCGGCGGTAGATTTCCCTGTCAGGCTGTACCCGATTGAATATAAACACGGAACGGCGAGGGAGGAGGACTCTTATAAAATACAGCTTTGCGCGCAGGCGATGTGCTTGGAAGAGATGTTTCACACTTCTATCCCCAAGGCGGCACTGTTTTTCACCTCATCTCATCGCCGCGTGGAAGTTGAGCTTGATGAGGAGCTGCGCCGAAGCACACAAGCCCTTGCCGGTGAGTTGCACCGCATTCGCCGGGAATTGTCTGTTCCGCAGGGAGTCTACAGCGCAAAATGCAAGCGCTGTTCTCTCAATGAGCTGTGTATGCCAAAAACGAAAAAATCATCCGAGAAGTATTTGAGCGAGCTTCGCAAAGAAGCTGCCGGATCGGTCGAGGAGGTTGGCTAAGTGAAAAAACTGCTGAACACTTTGTATGTTCTGACTCCGGAATCATATCTCTTTTGCCGCAATGAGAATATCTGTATCCGTGTCAATGAAGAGGAAAAACTTGCAGTTCCGGCGCTGACGATTGACAGCATTGTGTGCTTCGGAAAAATGACGGTGTCAACGCCCCTGCTGGAGTTTTGCGGAGAGCGTGGAATCAGTGTTGCGTTTGTCAGTCCCAATGGGCGCTTTATGGGGCGCTTTTACGGCCCTGTGAGCGGCAATGTTCTTCTTCGGAAACGGCAATACGAAAGCATCGGAAGTGATGAATTTTGCGTGCGCTTCGTAAAAAATCTGCTGCTGGCCAAGCTGAGAAACAGCAAGCTGGTTTTGCTGCGTGGGGCGCGGTTGTGTAAATCGGATGAGGGAAGAGCGGATTTGACGGAGGGCGTCGAGCACATCGGAAAAATCGCAGAAGAATTGATGGCGTGTGAAACGGTCGATTCTATGCGCGGCATGGAGGGTGCGGCGGCGAATGTGTATTTCACGCGCTTTGATTGGCTTATTGCGAACAACCCCGTCGGCTTTCGTTTTGAAAGCAGAAGCCGCAGGCCGCCACGCAATGAGGTAAATGCGGCCTTGTCATTCACGTATATGCTTTTGACACGCGAGATTCAGTCTGCATTGGAAACAGTTGGGCTTGACCCTGCTGCTGGGTATCTGCACGCCCTTCGACCCGGCCGTCCATCGCTGGCGCTGGATATCCTTGAAGAGCTTCGCGCGCCTCTGTGTGACAGATTTGTGGTGTCGCTGTTCAACCGTGGGCAGCTTTCCGACAAGGACTTTGAAAAGGGTGAAGAGGCGGTTTTGCTAAACGAACGTGGGCGGCGGACGCTGCTTGCCGCGTGGCAAAAGCGGAAGCAAGAGGAAGTGCAGCACCCGTTTCTCGACGAAAAGGTTCAAATCGGCATGATCCCCTATGCGCAGGCCATGTTGCTTGCCCGCGTTTTGCGCGGTGACTTGGATGCCTACCCTCCGTTTGTTTGGAGGTAAGGCTTTATGATGCTGGTGGTTGCCTATGACGTCGACACGACGAACAGAGAAGGTGCAAAGCGACTGCGCAGGGTGGCAAAACTCTGTGAGCGATACGGTGTGCGTGTTCAAAATTCGGTTTTTGAAGTCTTGGTTGACCCGGCTCAGCTTGCGGCGCTGAAAGCAGGAATAGAAAAGACGATAAAACCGGAGCTGGATTCCGTGCGCATCTATCGTTTGGGAAGCAATTATCAGAGCAAAATCGAAGTGATCGGGAGAACCTCGCCCATCGAAGTAGGAGAACCGCTCCTGATATGATATAATGCTGCGCAAACCTTTCCGGGGCATTATTTCGCGGGAGGTTTGCGCAGACAAACCCGGTTGTTCATCGGTGTTTTCTTGAGCTTGTTGCATCTTTTTCCGATGTACAGCAAGAAAATGCCCCGAACATTGGCAAATGTGCTCAAATATGAGCCGCCATCTTTGTGCACATTTGCCGTTCGCCCCCGCACGGGGGCGCGAATAGAAATAATGATGTCGCGGGCGGCGCTGCTGATGGCGTTGCGTTCGCCCCCGCACGGGGGCGAGAGTAGAAATAACAATAACGGTAATGCGAACAAAAGCAACGTGTTCGCCCCAGCACGGGGCGGGAATTGAAACTTGAAGCCGGAGACATCGAGGGTGTTGAGCTTTTGTATCCCCCCACTCTTTCCTATTGAGAATCAAACGGAAATGTGATATAGTATACCAACGACAAATATGTTTTCTGTGCAAAGGAGAATGGATATATATGAAGCTTGGTATTGTCGGGTTGCCGAATGTGGGGAAGACCACGCTTTTCAATGCGCTGACCGGGTCAAAGGCCGAGACGAGCGCTTACACCAACGCCGGGGCGAAGCCCAACATCGGCAACGCCAAAGTGCCCGATGAGCGCCTTGACTGGCTGGCCGAATACTACCACCCGAAAAAGTACAGCCCGGCGACGATTGAATTCGTGGACGTGGCGGGCGTGAGCAAGGGCGGCAAGGGCAACGAGGTGTTTCAGGCCA
>CAZUSM010000046.1:0-11173 GCA_964623675.1 uncultured Oscillospiraceae bacterium | reverse complement strand
CGAGGCCGTGTGGGAAAAGCGCATCGGCGCGCGCACGGTCAGGCTGACCGCGTTCATCGCGCGCGAGACCGAGGCGCGTGTATTTATAATAGAAGGCGCGGCGGGGCTGCGCCTTGGGTGGACGCTCAGACTCGTCCTCGGCGCGGCGGACGGGAAGTGCGTCAGTGTCGCCGCGCGCGGCGACACCGTCACGGCGTCGAACCCGGAGGCGTATCTCGCGGGGGTGGATTTTGCGGCGGTGTGCTCGCTGCCGTGCGAAACCGCGTGCGCCTACGCCCCCGCCGCGATGACGATGAACGTGCTGGCCGATGACGTGACTGTGCTGGTGTGCGGCGTGGATGAGGCGGATGAGCTTCGCTCGCTTGCCTCGCCCGACGCGGCCTTTGCCGAGCTGTCGCGCGTGCGCGCACACTATGCGCGCGCCGCATCCCGCTTCGACCTTGAAACCGGCTGCGCCCCGCTTGACAACTATTTGAGCACCTGGGGCGTTTACCAGTGCGAGGTCTGCCGCCTTGCGGCTCGCGCGAGCCTGTACCAAAGCGGCGGGGCGATCGGCTTTCGTGATCAGCTTCAGGACGCGGTCAACCTCATTCTCATCGAGCCGGGCTATGCGCGCGAGCGCATACTCGACTGCTGCCGCCATCAGTACGCCGAGGGCGACGTCATGCACTGGTGGCACCGCCACCCGCAGGGGGATCGCGGAGTGCGCACGCGCTGCTCGGATGACCTGTTGTGGCTGGTGTGGGCAGTGTGCGAATACACGGAGAAAACGGGCGATTACGCCCTGTGCGACGAGGAGTGCGTCTATCTCACCTCCGACCCACTCGCAAGCGACGAGCGCGACAGGTATGAAACGCCGCGCCGCGCCGAGGTGACGGGCAGCGTCCTCGAACATGCGCGATGCGCGCTGGAGCGGGGGATGGCGCGCGGTGTCGGCGCGCACGGCCTGCCCAAGATGGGCAGCGGCGACTGGAACGACGCGCTGGACGCCGTCGCGGGGGAGAGCGTGTGGCTGGCGTGGTTTTTCGCCTCGTGCCTTACTCGCTTCGCCGCGCTGTGCGACGCGCTCAACGTGCCCGGCGGCGAGCGCTGTCGCCGCGTTGCCGATGAATATGCCTCGGCGGCGGAAAAGGCGTGGACGGGGCGGCGCTTTCTGCGCGGGTACTTCGCCGACGGCGAAGCGCTAGGCGGGGACGAGCGCCTTGACTCCGTGGCGCAAAGCTGGGCCGTGCTGTCGGGCATGCTGCCCGACAGCAACCGACCCCGCCTCGCCATCGACGCCGCGCTCGGCGCGCTCATTGACCGCGAGCACGGCCTTGTCAAGCTGTGCACCCCGCCCTACCCGCCGGAGAGTGACCCTTACCCCGGATATATCGTCAGCTATGGCGAGGGCTTTCGCGAAAACGGCGGGCAGTACACCCACGGCGCGGTGTGGCTGGCAATGGCGGCGCTGCGCACCGGGCGCACGGAAGAGGCGTGGGAGATTTTGTCCCTGCTCCTGCCCGAAAACGGCGACGTGCGCCGCTATGGCGGCGAGCCGTTCGTCCTCGCGGCGGATGTGTATTCCGCGCCCGGCCATGAGGGCGAGTGCGGCTGGAGCTGGTATACGGGCGCGGCGGGCTGGTATTTCCGCGCGGTGACGGAGGAGCTGTTGGGGCTGAAACTGCGCGGCGGCAAGCTGACAATCTCGCCGCGCCTGCCTTCGCCGCTGCGCTCCTGCCGCGTCAAATGGCGCGACGGGCGCGGCGTACAGCACGACATCGAGCTGCGCCACGGCGAGGTGCGCGTCGACGGCGCGCCCTACCACGGCGGGGAAATAGGATAAAATTTTCATAGTTTGGCTACCAATTTCGACGCGCCGGTGTTATAATGAAAACAAATGTATCGAATCGACTACGGAGAGATATTCATGGACATCACGAGAAAAGAGATAATGCCGGGCGTGGCGCTGACCTGCCTGCGCTCGCGCAAGTTCAAAACCGCGTGCATGAGCCTGTCGCTGCTGACCCAGCTTGAGCGGGAAAACGCCTCGATGAACGCGCTCATCCCCTTTGTGCTCAGGCGCGGCACGACGCAGTATCCCGACATGCAGGCCATTTCCCGCCGCCTTGAAGAGCTTTACGGCGCGGCGATTGAGCCGGTTGTGCGCCGCGTGGGCGAAATCCAGTGCATCGGGTTTTACGCCAGCATGGCCGAGGATGAGTTCTTGCCCGGCGGCGAGGGGCTTTTGCGCGAAACGGCGCAGCTGATGGGTCAGCTTTTGCTCTCCCCGGTGACGCGCGGCGGGCTTTTCTTGCCCGAATACGTCGACAGCGAGCGCGACAAGCTGTGTGAGCGCATCGCCTCGCTCATAAACGACAAGCGCCGCTATGCCATGACGCGCTGCATCGAAGAAATGTGCTGCTATGAAAACTACGCCGTGGGGCGCTTCGGCTCGGTGAGCGACTGCGAGGGTATAAACTACAAAAAGCTCACCCGCCGCTATCGCACGCTTTTGCAGACCAGCCCCGTCGAGATTTTCTACTGCGGGCGCAGTGACGATGTGGCGGTTGAGCGCGCCCTGCGCGACGCGCTTGCCGCCCTGCCGCGCGGCGAGGTGGACTATGACATCGGCACTGACGTGCGCATGAACGCCGTCGAGGCCGAGCCGCGCTTTGCCGAAGAGGCGATGGACGTGGCGCAGGGCGTGCTGTCGATGGGCTTCCGCCTGGGCGACGCGATGGACGAGGCCAATATGGCGGCGCTCTATGTGTTCAACGGCGTTTTCGGCAGCGGGACGACGTCCAAGCTCTTCGCCAACGTCCGCGAGCGGCTTCAGCTTTGCTATTACGCGTTTTCGACGCTGGATGTGCACAAGGGGATAATGCTGGTGACCTCCGGCATCGAGTTTGACAAATTCGACCTGGCCAAAAACGAGATATTGACCCAGCTGGAAGAAATCAAAAACGGCAACATCACCGACGCCGAGCTTGACGCGGCCAAGGCCGGCGTGGCCTCGGCTCTGCGCGCGGGCATGGACGGGCACGGCGAGCTGGAAAGCTTTTTCCTCTCGCAGACGCTGCTCGGCCTTGACAATGACCCGGAGGAGCTGGCCGAGCTTGCCGAGAGCGTGACGGCGGATGAAATCGTCGCCATTGCAAAGGGCATCGAGTGCGACATGGTGTATTTTTTGACCGGCGGCGGAGAGAGCGACGATGACGATGACAACGACGACGAGGAGGAAAGCGATGCTCAAACGTGAATTCAAAAATATCGGCGAAACGCTTTATACCTCGACGCTGAAAAACGGCCTGCGTATCTGCGTCGTGCCCAAGCCCGGCTTCAACAGCTTTTACGCCGTCTTTGCCACGAATTACGGCGGCGCACACCGCAGCTTCACCCTCGACGGCGAGCATTTTGACACCCCCGCCGGGGTCGCGCACTTCCTCGAACACAAGCTGTTCGACATGCCAAACGGCGACAACGCCCTCGAAACGCTCACCGCAAACGGCGCAGACCCCAACGCCTTCACCTCATCGGGCATGACGGCGTATTATTTCGAGTGCACCGAGCGCTTTGAGGAAAATTTGCGCCTGCTCTTGAAATTCGTCTCCACGCCGTATTTCACGCCGGAGACGGTGCAAAAGGAGCAGGGGATAATCGCGCAGGAGATCCGCATGGGCGAGGACAACCCCGGCACGGCGCTTTATTACGGGCTTTTGGGCATGCTCTATCAGCACCACCCCATCCGCGAGCGCGTCGCCGGCACGGTGGACAGCATCGCCGAAATCACCGACAAAACGCTTTATGACTGCCACCGCGCGTTTTACACCCCCGGCAACATGACGCTGTGCGTCGCGGGGGACGTTGACCCCGACGCGGTTGAAAAAATCGCGGAGAGCGTCCTGCCGCGCCGCAGTGAGCCTGTCCCGCGCGCCGACTTCGGCGCGGCGGAGGGCGATGTGCCGTCGGCGCAGCTACTGCGCCTTGAAATGCCGGTTTCCGCGCCGCAGTTTTTCATCGGCGCGAAGCTCGCCCCCCAAAAGAGCGGTGACGCCCTGCTCAGACAGCACATCGTCGCCCTTTTGGCCATGCGCCTTTTGTGCGGCAGCTCATCGCGCTTTTACACGCGCCTTTATGCCGAGGGACTTTTGGACGCGGATTTTGATTATGAGGTCGACTTCAACGCCGGGACGGCCGCCCTCATCATCGGCGGGGAAAGCCGCGACCCGGAGCGCGTCAATGCCGAGCTTCAAGCCGAGGTTGCGCGCGTGGCCGCCGAGGGCTTTGACCCGGCTGACTTTGAGCGCGCCAAGCGCGCCTCGATCGGCTCGCGCCTGCGCGGGCTGGAGGACTTTGCGGGGATATGCATCTCCCTTGCCGAGGGCGTGTTCGACGGGTACTGTGCCCTCGACTCCGCCGCCGTGCTGGAGAGCGTGACGCAAAAGGAATGCGAAAACTTCGTGTGCACCGTGCTCGCGCCGGACAAAACGGCGCTCGCCATCGTTGCGCCGAGTGAGGAGAAGTGAGATATGCAGCAAACAGTCATTCAAACCATGCAGCGCGATTCGGTCATCAGCTTTCCCATGCTGGGCGATTTGCACCTCAACCCGCCCTCGTTCATAACCGTGTTTGGCCGCGACATATATTTTTACGGCATACTCATCGCGCTCGGCTTTCTCATCGCCATGGTCTACTGCACGCGCAACGCCCGCCGCTTCGGCATAAAAGAGGACGACCTTTATGACGCGTTTCTCTGGCTCATTCCGTTTTCCATTTTGGGCGCGCGGCTGTATTACGTGGCGTTCAAGCTCGACTTTTATCTCGCCCACCCCGGTGAAATTTTCGCCCTGCGCGAGGGCGGCCTTGCCATATACGGCGGGGTCATCGCGGGGATAATCGTCATCGCGCTCGTCTGCCGGAGGAAGAAAATCCCCCTCGGCGCGATGCTCGACCTCTTGGTGTTCGGCCTGCTCATCGGTCAGATTCTCGGCCGCTGGGGCAACTTCATGAACCGCGAGGCCTTCGGCGCGCAGACCGAGGTTTTCTGCCGCATGGGGCTGACCGCGCCCGACGGCACCACGATTTATGTCCACCCGACTTTCCTTTACGAAAGTCTTTGGAATTTGGCCTGTCTCGTCTTTTTGCACGTTTTTGTCCGCCGGGGCAAGCGGCGCTATGACGGGCAGTGCACACTTATCTATTTCCTTTGGTACGGCATCGGCCGAAGCTGGATAGAGGGGCTGCGCACGGACAGCCTTTACATAGGCTCAACCGGCATTCGCGTGTCCCAAATGCTCAGCGTGCTGCTGGCCGCGGCGGCGCTGGCCGCGCTCATCGCCAAGGCGAAAAGCGCGCCCAAGGCCGAGGCGCTGTACGTCAACCGCGTCGCCGCCGAGGCTGAAAAGGCCGCCGCCGACGCCGACACCGACGCAAGTCAACAAGACACAACAAACGGAGGTAACTGAAAATGGCAGATTACAAGGACATCATCGCAGGCACAATCAAAAACCTGGCCGGCAAGGTCAAGGATGTGGCCGAAAGCAGCACCGTGCGCGGCCTTTATGAGCACGGCGCGGAGCGCGCCAAGTCCTACGGCGCGATTGCCAAGCTCACCCTCGAAATCTCCGGCGACACCGAGGAGCTCAAGCGCGCCTACACCGAAATCGGCAAGCTCTATTTCGAGGAAAACCGCGAAAACCCCGACGGGTTTTATCAGGCGCTGTTCGCCAACGTCGAGGAAATCAACGCCCGCATCCACGCCAATGAGGACGCCATCAACGAGATAAAGGCGCAAATCGAGGCCGAAAACGCTGCCGATATCGACGTTGAGGTCGGCTCGTTTGAAGACATCGTCGACTCCACCGCCGCCGACGGCGCCGGCGTCATCACCGACGAAAACACCGAGGAATAAGCCGCAAAACAAACGCAAAATAGGCAAATAACGCACATATCCCCCGCGCATTCTGCGCGGGGGATAATAATATGTCTAGAATTATATGCTCGCTGTTCGCCTCAGCCTTTCACGGCGCCGGCGGTCATGCCCTCGACGAAGTATTTTTGCACGAGGGCGAAGAGAATGACGACGGGGATGGTGGTTATCGTGCCGAGGGCCATGATGATGCCCCAGTCGATGTGGGTGGAGCTGATGTAGTTTGCAAGGCCGACGGTCAGGGTCTTCATGGACTCCTTGTTGGTCAACACGCTGGAGAGCAAGAACTCGTTCCACGACATGATGAACGCCATGATGCCCGTGCTAAGCACGCCGGAGACGCACAGGGGGAAGTCGATTCTCGCGAAGACCTGCCATTCGTTCGCCCCGTCCATGAGCGCGGCCTCGTCAATCTCGCGCGGCAGCTTTTTGAAAAACGAAACCATCAGCCACACGGAGAACGGCAGCGTCACCGTCAAATGCCCGATGATGACGCCCACATGACTGCCCGAAAGGCCGAGCGTGTTCATGATGCGATAAAGCGGCAGCATCAGCATTATCGGCGGCACACAGTACGATGCCAGGACGCTGACCAAGATGAGCTTGCGCCCGGTGAAGTTGAAGCGGGTGAGGCTGTACGCGGTGAGAGTGCCGACAATCATGTCGATGACCATGACGATGGAGGCGATATATAAGCTATTGAGAAAATAGTGGATTACGTTTTCATTTTGGAACGCCTGAATGTACCATTCAAGCGACCAGTTCTGCGGGAGGATTTTCGGCGGAATGGTGAACAGCTCAACGCCGGGCTTGAAAGAACTCAGCGCCATCCACGCGAGGGGAAAGCCCACCATCGCAATGAGGAAGATGACGAGAACGGTGACGACTATGCCCGTGACGAGCTTGGTCCGTTTGACACTTCTAAACATTTTTCAGCACCGTCCTTTCTCAGTCTTCGAGTACGCCGGATTTGAACACATAGAATATGATGCACACGAGCATCAGCGCGCCGAGAACCATGGATATGGCCGCGGCATAACCCACCTGATACGAGCCGAAGGACGACTGATAGATGAGTATCGGCAGCGTGGTGGTCGAGCCGCTCGGCCCGCCGCCGGTGACCATGTAAATGAGGTCATAATACGTGGCTGTCCAAATCGTTCTCAAAACGACGAGGACGATGGTGGTGTTTTTCAGCTGCGGGAGGGTGATGCGCGTGAAGACTTGCAGCTTCGTCGCGCCGTCGACCTCGGCGGCCTCATACATCTGCCGGTCAATGCCTTTCAGCGCCGCCCAGTAGATGAGCATCGGGAACGGATACGAGCGCCATATATTGAGAATCACGACGACCCACATCGCCGGCCCCTGCATGGCCAGCAGTGACTGCCTCGCCTCCAAAAGCCCCGCCTGCTGCAGCCAATAGCTGACTATGCCGTAATCGGAGTTCATGATCCACTTGCTCACCAGCGCAAGCGTCACGGCGGGGACAACGTAGGGTATCAGCAAAAAGCTTCTCAGCGCGGTCGCGCCCTTCATCGGGCGGGAAATCAACAGCGCGATGCCGAGACCCAGCACAAGCTGACCCAGCACAGACCAGAATGTCCACACGCAGGTGTTCCACAGATACTTTTTGAAAAGCTTGTTGCCGAACATTCTCACATAGTTATCAAGCCAGACGAAGTTGCTGGTTTTCTTGATGAGTGAGGTGTTGGTGAAGCTGAGATAAACGTTGTAACAAACCGGGTAAACAACAAAGGTCAGAAGAAAGATGACGGCGGGGATAGCAAAGGCGAAGCCAATCAGCCTGTGCCTTTTCTCATAGCTGTCGAGCAATCTTCGTTTTGTCACGGCATTTGCCTTGCCCATCTTGTCTCTCTCCTAATCTGAAAAGTTTTTTCAATCTCTCGCCCACCTTGCGGTGGGCGAGAGAGCGCTTGGCCGAGTTTTGTTTCGGCCGTGGTGAATTACATGGTTGCGGCAAAGGCCGAGAGGTCGTCGTTGATGAGATCAAAGGCTTCCTCAGAGGTGTAAGTGCCGTCGCATGCGCCCTGCAGAGCCTCGCCGAAGATGGTGGTGGACTCAATGTAGGCGCTCATCGCGTTCAGGCCGTTCTCCATGCCGTACCAGTACCAGGTGCCGTTCTCGTACTGATCGAGGATGTAAGCAACCTCGGTCTGGAAGTCGGCGACCTTCTCGCTGGCCTTGTAGATGTCAAAGGCGGGCTTGTAGGACGGGAAGGCGAACATCGGGCGGGAGAGAGCACGCTCTGCGGCGCGTTCGGGGGTGTAAAGCGCGGTGAGGAAGTCGGTGACGAGGGCGTTGCGGGTGGCGTCTTCCTGAGTGCTGGCCACGAAGCAGTAGCCGGAGCCGAAGGAAGCGACCTTGTTGCCGTCAACACCGGGGAAGTCGAAGCAGCCGAGCTTGTCGACCATGTCGGGGTTGTTGCCCTGGGCGTTGCCGATGACGGCGCCCATGTCGAGGGTCATTGCGGCAGTGCCGGTGACGGCGAGGGCGTTGCGGTAGTCACCCCAGCTCCAGGTCAGAGCACCGGCGGGGGAGGCGTTCTTGTAAAGCTCGACGAGATAGTCGATGACCTTGATGGCCTCTTCCTTCTGGCTGTCGAAGCAGTATTCGCCCGTGGCGGGATCGAGGAAGAACACGCCCGCGGAGCACATCATTTCATAAAGAGTCTGCGCGGCGACCTGAACGCCGTCCAGAGGAACGGGGAAGCCGGAGATGTCGCCGGTGTTCAGCTCGGTGGCAACGGCCATGAACTCATCCCAGTTGGTGGGGATGGCAAGACCCTTCTCCTCGAAGATGTCCTTGCGGTACCACACGGAGGTGTGCATTGCCCAGTCGGGCAGACCGTAGACGCTGCCGTCCGCGCCGGTGAGCACGGAGATGTAAGCGTCGGAGAAGTCATCGCGGCCGATGGTGTCGATTATGGAGTCAAGGGGCATGATGCTCTCGGCAGCGTAGAGGTACGCCGTGCCGCCGAAGTTGGTGTGCATGATGTCGGGGACATCGCCGGAGGATGCGGCGGTGGCGAGCTTTTCATACATCTCGTTGAACGCGACCTTTTCCACGCTCACTTCGACGCCCATCTCGGCGGCAAGCTCGGTGAACTGCTTGTTGAGCACTTCATACTGCGCGTCTGCCGTCAGGTTCGTCCAAATGACGAGCTTTTCGCCGGTGTAATCAATTGCCTCCGGGGCGGCCGCTTCTTCGGCGGGCGCTTCGGCAGGTGCTGCCTCCTCGGCGGGGGCGGCGGACTGGCCGCATGCCGCCAGAGAGAACATCGTGAGTACTGCCAGCAACAGTGCTAAGATTCTCTTGGAACTCATTTTTCGTTTTCCTTTCATTTTGTAGTTTTATTCTTAGGGTCTTGACCCCTGAATACAAATTGAAGCGCGGGGGATTAAAGGATGCCGCCCTGCTCGCGGAGCTTTTCTTGCAAGGCCGCCATGTCCACGTTGCGCGCGGTGACGCCCTGCTTTATCGCCATGGCCGCGCCCGTGCCGACGGCCTCGCCCATGACCATGCACTGCGGCATGCAGCGGATGCAGTTGGCGACCTCGATTTCATAAGAGGCGCAGCGACCCGCGACCAGCAGGTTCTCCTTGCCCTTGACGACCATGCAGCTATAAGGAATGGTCATGCTCGTGCCGGGCTCGAGGTCATAAACGACCATGGTCTCGCCCTCCGGGGTGTGGAAGCCGGCGGGCATTGCGCCGCGGCCGATGCTGTCGGGGAAGTCCTTGGCGTCGAGGAAGTCTTGGAACTTGACCTCATAGTCGCAAATCACGCGGCGGCTCTCGCGGATGCCGAGCATGGCCGCGATGGCGGTGAGGTAAGAATTCTCAAAGCCGGGGATGTAATTTTTCATCGCCCATGCCACGTCGTAAAGGCACTTCTGCGAGAAATTCTCCTGCGCGGTGCGTGTTTCGAGGCCGAGGGTGCTGTTGGCCTCCAGCGCGCCGGAGCAGTTGATGGTCATCTCGCCGGGGTTGGGGGTGGAGGTGAATATGCCGAGCCAGTGGCGGAGATATTCCTTGTCCGCCGGAAGGTCAACGTTTTTCAGCTCGTCCTTCAGCCCGAAGTGCATCTGGCCGGGGAAGCTCTTGAAATCATGCCATGCGGGGGGCATCATTGTGTCCTCAATGGGCGGGTTTTCCTCATAATATTTTGCGACGCGCTCCATGTCGACACCGGCCATCTTGCCGATGAGGGTCATGGGCTGAATGTCTTTGTCGTCACGAATTTCATAGGTGGCGCCGGCCTTGGCGCACACGGCGGCGTCGCCGGTGCAGTCGATGACTATCTTGCCGCGCACCTCGACAATCTGCATTTCGGACACAACGACCAGCCCCGTGACGGTGTCGCCGTCTTGAAGCACGTCGATTATCTGCGTATTGAGCCATGTGGTGAGGTTTTCTTCCTTGGCGGCCAGCTCATCCAGCACGACCTTGGCAACCTCCGTGTCGTAAAGATAGCAGACGTCCTTGTCCGGGTCTTTGTCCACTATCGCGCCCATGTCGTTGAGAATGTTTCTCAGCTCCCACGTCATGCCGCCGACGCAACGGTTCAGCTTGTCGCTGAAGCCAACCCACGCGCCTTGCATGCCCGATGTGAACTGACCGCCCAAGCAGCGGTTTTTCTCCACGATGAGGGTCTTTGCGCCGTTTCTCGCCGCGGCGAGACCGGCAATGCAGCCGGCAGTGCCGCCGCCCGCAACTATAACATCGAATTCTCTCTCGATCATTTTGATCTCCTTTCGCGAAAACGCGTGTGCCCCGCAAGCACTTCGGGCAGCGCACTGCCCGAAGTGTGCAGGAGAATGGGATTATGAAAAAGTTTTTGCAATTTTGTGTAAATTAGTTTTGCCTGCGGCAAAACTAATGGCATATATGCCATTACAGCCTTTTGAGTTGTAATACGGGCTTACACCCGCGAGTGTGGCTTACGCCAAGTAACCGTAGTGCTTCAGCACGTTCTTGAGGCGGACGATGTCTTCCTCGGGCAGCTCGGAGATGACGGGCTTGCGGCAGTAACCGGCGTCGACACCGCGCAGCTTGAGACCCTCTTTGATGATCTGCAGCCACAGCACGTCGCCGTTGGAGTCGGCCTCGGTGAACAGGGGCAGGTACGGCCATACCAGCTCTTCCTGAGCCTTCATTGCCTCGGCGGTCTTCTTGGCCTTGGCGAGGTTGTAAACGGTGGAGTTCTCTTTCGGGAAGAGGTTGCCCGTGCCGACGACCCAGC
>CAZUSM010000045.1:0-11318 GCA_964623675.1 uncultured Oscillospiraceae bacterium | reverse complement strand
AGGAGCTGCACCACATCAAAAAAGAGAACATCGGCCTCATCGAGGTCATGGGTCTTGCGGTGCTGCCCTCGCGCCTGAAAGGCGAGCTTGAGCTGCTGAAAACCGCGCTCATTGACGGCGCGGATGTGCGCGCGGACGCGCGCATTGCCGCTCACGCCGACTGGGCGGAGGAGCTCGCGGCGCAATATACCTTCACCCCCGACAATGCCGAGGACATACTCCGGCAAGAGGTGGGGCGCGTGTTTATGCGCGTTTTGGAGGACGCGGGCGTTTATAAATGCACTCCCGACGGCCGCGCGGCGTTCATGCGCTTTGTGGACGCGGTCAATAAATCACTGTGAAGATCCGCCGCAGGGGCGGCCTACGGCACCCCTGCGGCTTTGCGGCATTTTCGAAGGAGGTTGAAATATGCTTTCTCTCTGCAACGCTTGGGAGTTTACGCGCGAATGGAGCGCGCCTTGGGCACTCGGCGAGGGCGCGGGCGAGCCTGTCCGCCTGCCGCATACAAATGCCGAGGTTCCCCTGCACTACGCAGACCCGAAGCATTATGAAATGGTGTGCGGCTATCGCCGCCGTATCGAGCCGGATGAGGCGTGGCGCGATAAGCGCGTTTTCGTGCAGTTCGACGGTGCGGCGCATATCGCCGAGGTGTTTTTCAACGGCAAAAGCCTCTGCGAGCACCGCTGCGGCTACACGGCCTTTCGCGTGGAGCTGACGGACGAGCTTGCGTGGGAAGGGGAGAACATCCTCGCCGTGCGCCTCGACTGCACGGAAAACCCCGCCGTGCCGCCCTTCGGCTTTGTCATTGACTATCTCACCTATGGCGGCCTCTACCGCGAGGCGTGGCTTGATATAAGAAGCCGGGATTATATTGCCGATGTATACCTCACCACGCCCACCACGGACACGGCGCGCGTCGTCACCACGCTCGTCGGTGCGGGGCGCGTTGAGCTTGCCGTCGCGGATGAGGGCGGTGCCTGCCTCGCGCGCGGCGAGGGTTGTGATGTCACCCTGTCCGCACCCACGGCCGAGCCGTGGGATACGGACAATCCCTGCCTTTATACGCTCACCGTCAGCCTCTATAACGCCGCGGGCGAGCTCTGCGACAGCGTTGAACGCCGCTTCGGCTTCCGCACGGCGGAATTTCGCGCCGACGGGTTTTATCTCAACGGCCGAAAGACCTTCCTGCGCGGCCTCAACCGCCACCAGTGCTACCCCTATATCGGCTACGCCGCGCCCGCAAGTTTGCAGCGCGAGGACGCACGCATATTAAAGCAGGAGCTCGGCTGCAACGCCGTGCGCACCTCGCACTATCCGCAGAGCATGCACTTCATCTCCGCCTGCGACGAGCTCGGGCTGTTGGTGTTCACCGAGATTCCCGGTTGGCAGCACATCGGCGATGACGCATGGAAGCATCAGGCCGTTGAAAACACGCGCGAAATGCTCATGCAGTACAGAAGCTGCACGTCCGTAATTCTCTGGGGCGTACGCATAAACGAGAGCTTGGACGATGATGAGCTTTACGCCCAAACCAATGCCCTTGCCCACGAGCTCGACCCGAGCCGCGCCACCTCCGGCGTGCGCTATCTCGAAAAAAGCAGTCTCTTGGAGGATGTTTACGCGTATAATGACTTCTCCCACTCCGGCCAAAACCCCGGCGCGAAAAAGAAAAGTAGCGTCACGCCCGACATGAACAAGGCGTTTCTCATCTCCGAGTGCAACGGCCACATGTTCCCCACAAAGTCCTATGACCCGTGGGAAAAGCGGCAGGAGCACGCATTGCGCCATGCGCGTGTGCAGGCCGCCGCCATGCAAAGCGGCGAGCACGCCGGGTGCTTCGGTTGGTGCATGTTCGATTACCCCACGCATAAGGACTGCGGCTCGGGCGACCGCGTGTGCTATCACGGCGTGTCGGACGCATTCCGCAACGGCAAGCTTGCCGCTGCGCTCTACGCCTCCCAGTCCGATTCCGCCCCGGTGCTCGAAATCGGCACGTCCATGGACATCGGCGACTATCCCGCCGGCAACATCGGCAGCATTTATGCCTTCACCAATGCCGAGCGCGTCGAGCTTTATAAAAACGATGTGTTTGTCGCCTCGTTCACGCCGCATGAGCTCATGAGCCTCAACCACCCGCCCGTGGCTGTTGACGACACCATCGGCGAGCTTTTGAAAACGCAGGAGGGCTATTCCGACGGCAAGTCCGCGCTCATCTCCGAGTGCCTTTCCGCCGCGGCGAAGTACGGCTTTGCCGCCCTGCCGCTCAAATATACGCTCAAGCTCGCTTGGGCGATGCTGCGCTATAAAATGACCTTTGCCGACGGCGTCGCGCTTTACGGCAAGTATGTCAGCAACTGGGGCGGCGAGGCCACGCGTTGGCGGTTCGATGCCATGTGCGGGGATAAATGCGTCAAGAGCGTCACCAAAGCCCCCGGCAGCGCGCTGCACTTGGATGTGCGCGCGAGCAGCGCGGAGCTCTGCGAGGGCGCAAGCTACGACATGGCCGCCGTGCGTGTGCGCGTTATGGACGAATACGGCAACCTCGCGCCCTATGCCCAGCTTCCCGTGCGCCTTGAGCTCAAGGGTGTGGCGGAGCTAGTCGGCGGCGATGTCATCACGCTCGAGGGCGGCATGGGCGGCACGTACGTCAAAACCGTCGGCACCTCCGGCACGGCGGAGCTCGCGCTCATCGCCGAGGGCATGCCCGCTGTGCACATCAAATTTGAGATTAAAGGTGAAGCAATATGAAACTGACCTATGAACTGACCGCCTACCGCCCCGACGGCGAGCTATTCGAGCTTTCCGGCAGTGAGGAGCTTGATTGCGGTGCGCTGCATGTCGTGCCCGTCCTGCCCAAGTGCACCCTCGGCCGCGTTGCGGCGGAGCTTACTGTGCCGCATGATGATGCCACCCGCCTTTTCATGAACGGCTATCAAACGTGGACATATTGCCCCGAGTACACCATGCGCGATTCCATCCGCGGCCTTGACCATCTCCCGCGCGCCGTCATCCGCCACTATTCCCTCGACCGCTACGGCGATTATCACTTCATCCCGTACCCCAACCGCCCGGGCGAGACGCACGGCTTCTCGTGGTGCTGCTTCCGCGATGGGGCAAAACACCGCCTTTTCGCCTCGCTCGATGAACGCCCCGGCTACACCGTGTTCTTTTACGATGCCGCCGCCTCCCGCCTCACCGTCGAGCGCGACTGCACCGGCGTCGAGATGGAGGGTGAATTCCACGCCTTTGACCTTTTCTATGCCGAGGGCAGCGAGGATGAGGTTTATGACGCGTGGTTTGCCGCGATGAATCTCCTCCTGCGCACAACGGAAAAGCTCGCCGGGTATTCAAGCTGGTATAACCGCTATCAGAATATCGACGAAAAAAGCCTCCTCAACGACCTTGACGGCTGCAAAAAGCTCCTGCGCCCGAACGACATGTTCCAAATCGACGACGGGTGGGAGCTCGCCGTCGGCGACTGGGAGGTTGACACGGCGAAGTTCCCGCGCGGCATGCGCGCCGTGGTGGACGATGTCCACGCCGCCGGCTTTCGCGCGGGGCTGTGGCTCGCGCCGTTCGGCGCGCAGAAAAACTCCGCCCTCGTGCGTGAGCACCCCGACTGGCTCTATAACGTTGAGGGAAAGCCGTATCTCGCCGGGTGCAACTGGGGCGACTATTACGCCCTCGACATCGACAATCCCGCAGTGTGCGAGTATTTAGAGGGCGTTTTCAACCGCGTTTTCAACGAATGGGGCTTTGACCTCGTCAAGCTCGATTTCCTCTACGCCGCCGCGCTCTACGGCGACGAGCGGGAGAGCCGCGCCGGGCGCATGTACCGCGCGATGGAGCTTTTGCGCAAGTGGTGCGGGGATAAGCTCATTCTCGGCTGCGGCGTGCCGGTTATGCCCGCGTTCGGCCTTGTCGATTACTGCCGCATAAGCTGTGATGTCAGCTTCGACTGGGATGATAAGCTTTATATGCGCATCATCCACCGCGAGCGCGTCTCCACCCGTCAGGCCATCGGCAACACCGTCTCCCGCCGCGCGATAAATGCCCGCGCCTATATGTCCGACCCCGACGTGTTCTTCCTGCGCGACGAAAACCTGAAGCTGTCCGACGCGCGCAAGGACAAGCTCATGTACGCTAACGCCCTCCTCGGCGGTGTGCTGTTCATCTCCGACGACCCGAACAACTATTCCCCCCGCCAGTTTGAGCGCTACGCCCTCGCCCGCCGCCTCTTTGACGAGGCGACCGCCCACTATGACCCCGACAAGCAGGCTCTCATCTACACCCTCGACGGCGAGGAGAAAGAGTTTTCACTCTGAGCGTGATATATAATAGTATAGTGACTCGGCGCGGTTTTCCCGCGCCGAGTGTGCTTATGGGAACAAATTCGCCCCGTGTTCGTCGAAAATAAAGCTGTGGCACGGCCACACAGCGGGAAATTTGACGGAAATATTAATTTATATAAAGATTTCTTGTCTTTGCCGTGCGTGTGTGCTATAATGTCTCAGTATGTAAATTGGTGTAATATGCTCAAAACAAATTCGATCTTTCCCCGTGAGGTGTGTTAATGAAAAAAGAAACAAACAGCAAGCTTGAATATATCGAGCGCGACGACGCCATGACCGGCGAAAACCCCGCCATCGAGCGCGAGCGCAAGCTCCGCCGCGCCAAAAACCGCCGCGTCATGACGGTTTTGGACAGGATTTTCGGCTTCATGCTGGTGACGGTGCTTGTCATCGGCGTGTCGGGCATCGGCCTTGTCTACGTGCTTGAGCGCGGCCCGTCCGAGGCGCTGACGAACATGTTCGTCCGCACCATGCAGGAAACCCGCCGCTTTGACTTCATGGCCAACATTTTCCTCACCGAGGAAGAGGTTTACGCCATGCGCTCTCAAACCCAGTCCTCCTCCGAGGTCGCGGCGTTCAACGCTTCTCTCGTCACTCTTGGCACGGCCGAGGGCGAAACCGAAGAGCCCGCCGCCATCTACCCCGAGGACGAGGACGGCGACGGCATAATCTTCGAGGAAATCTCCTCCAGCGGTTACACCGGTTATCTCATCACCGTGCTTGACCCCAAGCGCATCATCCTCGGCACGCCGGACAATTACGGCTCCACCGGCTTGACGCTTGAGGAAATGGTGCAGAAATATGACGCCATCGGCGGCATCAACGCCGGCGGCTTCCAGGATGACGGCGGTTCGGGTCTCGGCGGCGTGCCGGAGGGCTTGACGGTCGTCGACGGCGTGAGCGTCGGCAAATCCAACGACGTCAGCATCTTCGTCGGCTTTGACGGCGACGGCTTGATGTACGTCGGCTATTTCGACGAGTGGAACGTCGAGCGTTACGGCATCAAAAACGGCGTTTCCTTCGGCCCCATCCTCATTCTCAACGGCCAGCCCGTTGACCCCAATGCACTGCCCAGCGGCGTCAACCCCCGCACGTCCATCGGCCAGCGCGCCGACGGCGCGGTGCTCCTGCTCGTCATCGACGGCCGCCAGGTGCACAGCATGGGCGCCACTTATGCCGACTGTCTGAACATCATGCTCGATCGCGGCGCGGTCAACGCCATCAATATGGACGGCGGCTCGTCCACCAGCATGTACTATAACGGCGGCTACGTCAACCGCAACTCCAGCAAGTACGGCGCGCGCCCGCTGCCCTCTGCATGGCTTATTAAGTAAGAGAGGTGGGTCGAAATGTCCAAAAGAACTAAGCGCGGCAAGAAAATATACTGGGCGTCGCTGCTGCTATACACGGTTTTGCTCCTCGTCGTGGCTTTCATCGCGCTGAAAGCCGTTTGGAGCTATGCCGAGCAGTATCAGGCCTCCATGCCCGAACCCGTGGTTGAAGAATACATCGCGGGGCTCAACACCGATCTTTTCGACGCGGGCGTCGCGGAGACCATTTCCTCCATGCCCCATGAGATGCAGACCGATGAAGAGGTTCAGCAGGCCGTCAGCGCCATCCTCAACGGCGAAATCACTTATGCCCGCACCTCCAGCAACGAGCCGGGCATGAATGCCTACGCCATCCTCTGCGACGGCAGCAGCTTTGGCACGGTTTATCTCAAGCGCGACGAAACCAAGAGCGCGGACTTCATCCTCAATGGCAAGCCCATCAAGGTCCCGTATCTCAACTATGACCTGCGCCCGTGGCTGGTGGCCAAGGAGGAGTTTGACTTCACCGGGCTTTACACCTCCGTTCAGGTCACCATTCCCTCGTCTTACTCCGTCCAGCTCAACGGCCACACTCTCGGCAATGAATACATCGTCGAAAGCGGCATTCACTATGATTCTTTGAAGAATTATTATTCCATCAACCCCAATCTCCCCACCAAGGTCACTTATCGCTATGACAATATCATCGGCCACATGGATCCGGTGGTTTTCGACGAAAACGGCAATGAGTACACCATCGACACCACGCGCGACGACTCCCAGTACATCAAGTCCTGCTCTGCCGAGCAGCTCACGCGTCTCGATGCGTTCCTCATCAAGTTCATCGAGTCTTACTGCAAGTATACCTCCGGCGTCTTGGGTGAATACTCCGCCGGCGGCTATGCCGAGCTTCAGCTCTATGTTCAGCCCGGCAGCGACCTTGACAAGCGCCTCTTCGCCGCGCTTGACGGCTATATGTGGGCGCACACCAACAGCTATTCCCTCGATTCTTACGTCCTCAACGGCGCAATTGACCTCGGCGAGGGCTATTACGTCTGCGATGTCACCACCGAAACCACCTCCAACACCTCCGGCAACGGCGTCCAGCAGGACGTCAACAATCTCAAGGTGCTCGTCCTTGATTCCGGGGCGGACATCCGCGTCATTTCACTGGTCTGACGACCATCGAGGCTGATAAAATGGATGAACACAAGCTTTGTCTTTCTTCCCTTGCGGTGATTCTGCCCTCCCTCAACCCGGACAAAAAGTTCCTCGGCGTGGTTGACGGGCTTTATGAAAACGGCTTTGAGCACGTCGTCGTCGTTGACGACGGCAGTGACGATGAGCACAAACCGCTCTTTGCCGAGGCTCAGCGCGCCCACCCCGCGCTCGTCGTGCTCCATCACGGCGAAAACCGCGGCAAGGGCAGGGGGCTGAAAACCGCCTTTGAATATGTCGAAAGTGAGCTTCCCGACGCCAAGGGCGTCATCACCATCGACGGCGACGGCCAGCACCTCGTCGGCGACATCATCGCCTGCGGCGAGCGCATGCTGCGCGAGGGCGACAAGGTGGTGCTCGGCTGCCGCGATTTCGATGCGCCCGGCGTCCCGCCGCGCAGCATCGCCGGCAACAAAACCACCGCGCGCCTGTTCCGCCTGTGCTACGGCATCAAGCTTTCCGACACGCAAACTGGCCTGCGCGCCATCCCGCGCGAATATCTCAAGCCCTTCATCGGCATTGAGGGCGAGCGCTTTGAGTATGAAACCAACATGCTCCTCAACATGAAGCGCATGGGCATCGGCTTTGCCGAACAGCCCATCGCCACCGTCTATGACCCGGAGGATTATTCCTCCCACTATGACGCCGTCAAGGATTCCTGGCGCATATTCAAGGTCATGTTCAAGTTCCTCGTCAGCTCTCTCGGCTCGACGGTGATTGACCTGACGGTGTTTTACATCATGATGCGCCTTTTCGGCGTCGCCGCCGGCAAGTATGCCGAGCTTCTCGCAACCGCCGTGGCTCGTGCCATCTCGTCCTTTGCCAACTTCAACGCCAACAACTCCGTCGTCTTTGACAATCGCAAGGGCTATAAGCGCGCTCTTTTGCGGTATTACTGCCTCTGCATCCCGCAAATGCTCGTCTCGGCGGGGCTTGTCACGCTCATCAATCATCTCCTCTCAAACTCCGCCCCCCTCATCGCCACCCTCATCAAATTCGCCGTGGACATCGTCCTCTTCTTCATAAGCTACCAAATCCAACGCGAATGGGTGTTTTCACAGAAAAAATAAGGGTACTTAAAGTACATAAAAGCAGGGATTGTTGCGACCGTGCAACAATCCCTGCTTTTTCGCGGGTGCTTATATAGGCCGCGCCGCCGAAAGGCGGCGCGCTGCCTTTTATACGTGATTATTCTTACTCCCCATCCTCGTCCCGCAAATCCTGTGGCAATATTGCGGTCAGGTCGTCTTTGGTGGGGGCGTCCATGGCGGCGACGCGGTTGGACTGGCGGATTATCATGTCCTCGAAGCGGTTGCGCACGTCGCGCCCGTTGCCGAAGTTCTCGTCGCGCTTTTCATAAAGCTCGTTGAACTGCTCCAGCGCCGCGCTCTCCGCCTCGGCGGTGAGGGTGTAGCTGTTTTTGCTGCACTGCGCGCGGAAAATGGCCATCAGCTGTTCGCCATTATAGTCTGGGAAGAAGAAGCGCTTGTTGAAGCGCGATTCAAGGCCGGGGTTGGAGTTCATGAAGCCCTCCATCGGCTCGGTGTACCCCGCGACGACGACAATCAGGTCGTCGCGGTGATCCTCCATCGCCTTGAGTATCGTCTCAATCGCCTCGCGGCCGAAATCGTTGTCCCCGCCGGAGGAGAGGGAGTACGCCTCGTCGATGAACAGCACGCCGCCGAGCGCGGACTTGATGACCTCTTGCGTTTTCAGCGCGGTCTGCCCCACGTACCCGGCCACGAGGCCGGAGCGGTCGACTTCCACCAGCTGACCCTTGCTCAACACGCCGATTGACGCATAAAGCGAGCTAATCAGCCGCGCCACGGTGGTTTTTCCTGTGCCGGGGTTGCCGAGGAACACCATGTGCAGGCTCATCGGCGGCACGGGCAGGTCGTTCTGCTCGCGCAGCTTGCGCACCTTGACAAGGTTGATGAGGTTTTTGACGTCCTTTTTCACGTCCTCCAGCCCCACCAGCGCCTCAAGCTGAGCCATCAGCTCGTCAAAGCTCGGCTTGGCCTCGGCCTCGGTCTCGCCCTGCGCGGCGGGGGCGGCGTCGCCCTTGCCCGCGCCGGACGCGGCGGCGGACGCCGACGCGCTGTGCTTCTCGCGAAAGCCCGCGTCCCCGCTCGTGACGTAATCGAGCGGGTCAAGCCCCTCTTGCCCGCGCTTGACATTGTTTGCGTCGCAAATGGCGGTCAGCCGGTCGATGCCCTCGGTTATGTACTCCGCCTCCTTCAGCGACACCTCGTCATCCGCCGCCGCGAGATACAGCATGATGTTCGTGAACATGCGGATGAACGTGCGCGAGGTCTGCGTGCCGCGCTTGGCGTCGTCCTCGGCCAGCGCCCAGAAGAACAGCGGCGGCATGAACTCGTCGCTTGCGCACACCGAGCTGGTCAGCCCCCACAGCATCCATGTGGGCTTGGGCTGGTTGCGGGAATAAATCTCATTTGCCAGGTCTGCGTGGCGTTGCGTCAGCCCGCCCCCGCGGCTCCACAGCGCCAGCGCGCACGTGGTCATGAAGCTGTCAAGCTCGCCCGCGAGGGTGTAGCTTGCAATGCGGTAAAACGCGTCTGTGTTCGCGGAATATATCTTGTGAAAATCCTCCGGGGAACGGCTCCAGGTGGTGGGCATGATTGCACAACTCCTTAAAAATATCATTTGTTCTATTATAGTACAAAATCCCGCCGGGTCAAGAATAAATCCGACCCGGCGAGAGGTTTTTCATGCAATTATTTGCGCCCGTCCGGCCTTGTGAAGCGCACGGCGGCGCTTTTTTGCGCCCAGCGCGGCATGAGCGTCAGCCCGTCGGGGGCGGGGGCGCGGCCTTGCTGCACGCGCCGCCACACCTCGCCGAACGCGGCCAGTTCCGCCTTGAAGTCTCTTTCCATGCTTTCAACTCCCGCAATATTGTATGCCGGGGCTTGAAAAGCGGTGAAAACTGTGAGATAATAAGCTCACGATAATATGCGAAAATCCGCTTTCGGAGGGAAAATATATGCCCAGATTCTTTATGGCAGGAACCAATATACTCGGCGGCATGGCGATAATGCGCGGCAAGGACGCCGAGCATGTGCACGTGCTGCGCATGCGTCCCGGTGAGGATATGATAATATGCGACGGCGCGGGCACGGATTATAAGTGCCGCCTCGTCAAGGCCGACAAGGAGCAGGTCGAGGCCGAGGTCATCGAGGTCGTGCGCTGCCCGGCCGAGCCGAGCGTCAAGGTCACGGTGCTCTGCGCCCTGCCCAAGGGCGACAAAACCGATTACATCATTCAAAAATGCGTCGAGGCCGGGGCGAACGAGATTTTGTTTTTCGCCTCCTCCCGCTGTATCGCCAAGCTCGGCAACGAGGAAAAAAAGCTCGAACGCTGGCAGCGCATCGCCGAAGAGGCGGCCAAGCAGTCCGGCCGCGGCATAATCCCGCACGTCGGCTGGGCGGGGGAGCTTGCCGAGGCGTTTGACGTCGCGGTGAAGAAGGACGTCGGCCTTTTCATGTACGAGGCGGGGGAGCGCGAGGCGCTCGACGCCGTGCTCGAGGCGAACAAATCTGCCGCCACCGCCGCGATAATCACCGGCCCGGAGGGTGGCTTTGCCACGTTTGAGGTGGAGCTTGCCAAGATTGTCGGCCTGCATATCTGCTCCATGGGCGAGCGCATACTCCGTTGCGAAACCGCGCCCGTCGTCGCCCTCACCGCGGCCATGTACGCCACCGGCAACCTCGCATGACATTATAAGTAAGGAGAGCAACACATGTTCAGAGAAATGCGCAGGAAAAAGCAGCTTCTTTCGCAGGAGGAGAGCGAGAAAATCCTGCGCGAGGCGCGCACGGCCATGCTCGCCCTCGCCGGAAATGATGATTACCCCTACGTCGTGCCCATCAATTACGCCTTTGTCGACGGCAAGATTTATTTCCATTGCGCGAAAACCGGCCACAAGCTCGACGCGATGCGCCGCAATGACAAGGTGTCTCTCTGCGTCGTGCAGCATGACGAGCTGGTTGCCGAGGAGCTGACGACGTATTTCAGAAGCGTCACGGTTTTCGGCCGCGCGCGTATATTGGAAAACGACGATGAAAAGCTCGCCGCCGCGCAGAAGTTCGGCATGCGCTTCTATCCCGACAAGGAAAAGGTGGACAACGAAATCCGCCGCGAGTGGGACGCCCTCTGCGTCGTCGAAATCACCCCCGAGCACATCACCGGCAAAGAAGCCAAAGAACTGGCTCTCGCAAGGAATGCGGAGAAGTGATAGCAGGGGAGATAATATATCCGAGATAAAAGACATAAAAGAGTATAAATAATTCAAAGAGACCGTTGCCGACGCGCAACGGTCTCTTGATGTATATTGTTTGCAAACCCCGACCGCGCCTTGCGGCGCGGCAGCCCGTCAAACAACCTGAAATTTCATCGCACAAAAGCAAGTCTAACTGCCCAA
>CAZUSM010000044.1:0-11331 GCA_964623675.1 uncultured Oscillospiraceae bacterium | reverse complement strand
AGGTTATAAACATAAGTAATCACAAGGCCGACGACGCCCATGATGAGGATGACGCCCCAATAGTCCTTCAACACGCCGAGGCGGATGGCCGCGATGCCGGCGACGACCATGAGGTCATAAAAAAGATTGCTCGCGCGAGTCATGAGAAAGCCGTTGACGTGGTCTTTTTTCATGATGCCTTTTTTCTTCAAAAAGCCCATGAGGAGCTTAATAAGCGTGGCGGAGAGGACGCCGATGAGAAAGTTGAAGCCGAAAATGACGGATTTCATGCCGGGCATCAGCTCGCCCAAGAGGCACATGATGAAATACGCCAGCATATACGCCGCCGCGATGAGCGCGATTTGCACGGTGAGCTTGTCGACACTGTCCTGCATGGGGATTTCATTGTCGGACTGCACCTGCTCGGAGCTGAGGCCGCTGTCGGCAACGTCGCGGCGCTTTATGAGGCCGCGCTTGTTGAGAATGTTGAGGTGGATGACGCCGCCGATGCTGGCCGAGAGGAAGCCCAGCGCCGCGATGGTCAGGCCGAAGCTCTTGCCGCCGACAAAGCCGAAGTCGCGCTCATAAATGTTGCCGTAATTGAGCGCCTGACCTGTCCCCTGCCCATAACCGAACGGGAGGAGCACACCCGCCGCGACAAAGAAGCCGGAAATCACCTTGGCGGCAATGATGGAGATGGCGAGGCCGAACACGGCCTGCAAAAGATAGGTGGCGACGGTGGTGACGCCGGTGTTGAAAATCTCCTCGGTGCGCTTTTTGGTGAGCTTGGACGAGGAGGGCTTGAACGTGGCGGCGATGAAGCCGAGGGCGAGGCAGTGATAAGTGAGAATTTCGAGCTTTTCAGTGCCGTTGCCGCCGAAAAAGGCCGTGTCGAACATGGCCGTGCCAGTGATGAGCTTGAAAAGCTCGGCAATGATGAGCAATATGCCGCCGCCGAGGACGGACACCGGTATGAGCGAATTTTTCAGCGCGGGGATGCTGCGGCGGAGAATGTTCGCGCCCAAAAGGCTCAAAAGCAGCACCGCGAGCAGATTGAAGCTGCCCCATACACTATAATCCCAAAAACTTTCCATGGTCGTCTCCCTTGCTTATGTTTTTATGGCAATAATAAATATTGACGTATTTCAAGGCGTTGAAGTGCCTGTCGCCCTTGATTTGATAAACGCGGCCGGCATGATAAATGTTGAGCTTGTTGCGGCCGAGAACCGACATGGCCGTGACGGCGTCAAAGTCAAACATCAGTTCGCGCGCCGTGCCCTCGTCGATGACCACCCTGTCGCCGTAAAGCGCGAGGGCGGCGGATTTGCGCAGGGTGTGCTTTCGTTTATAAACCTCCACTTCGCTCAATCGCGCGCGGTCGGTGAACATGGGGGTGTCTGAATACTCGGCAAGGTCGAGCGCGCGGACGAAGTCGGACTGATAATCATACCATTGGGCAAAGTATTCAAACGGAAAGTCAAAGCCCACGCCGCGCAGGCGCTTGTCCGCGCCGTATTCGATTTTTCTGTGACAGCTTGTGCACTCGGTGAAGTTGCCTCGGCTTTCAAAGCGGCTCAGGCCGCAATACGGGCAGACGTAAACCGCCCGCTCCATATACTCGGCGCGGCGGCGCGAGCGATATTCGCCGCCGGGGGCGGCCTCATCGACGTAAAGCCCGCTCTTAATCTCCTGCAAAAGCTCGGCGGGGGTCATGGCGGCGTACTCCGTCGGCTCGATGACGCGCGCGACATAAGCGCGCATTTTGCCCCGGCGAACCTTGTCGCTCCAGCGGGGCTGGACGCCATAACCGCCCTCAATGCGATAAAGCGCGATGGGCAGGCCGAGCCTTTTGGCAAGGGACGCAATGGCGGGGTTGATGTACTCCGTGCGGCCGCTGTATGTGCGGTTGCCCTCCGGGGCGAGGGCGATTGTGCCGCCCTCGCGCGCCACGCGCAGACACGCGCGAACGGCGGCGATATCCGTGGTCTGCTTCTTTATCGGTATGGGCGCGACGAGGCAGCGCAGCACGCTCGACACCCAGCCGAGGGAGAAAATGTCCTCCGTGGCGAGATAATAAACCGCGCCGCGAAACGACATGCCCACGAAAAATTGGTCGAACGGCGTTTGGTGGTTATATAAAATAAGGTACGGTCTGTCCCCCTGCGCCGCGAAGCGTTCGGGGCGGATGCCGTATTTCAGGCGCGTATACGGCGCGAGCACGGCGAAAACGAGGTTTCGCACGGCGCGATGCCACGGCTTAATCCATTTTTTATCGGTCATTGCGTCTCCGTTTGTCTGCTTTTCAACTTCTATCTACTATATTTTAAGTAGCGGGGCGCGCTTTGTCAAGAATTGTTGAAGATGTTAACGCAATGTTTACGACAGCGCGCAAAATCGCGTTGCATTTGGGCGCGGCACAGGCTATAATGTCGACAGAGAAATAATTCGGAGGAGTTGCAATGCGCTTATTTGATATACTCGGCCCTGTGATGGTGGGGCCGTCGAGCAGCCACACGGCGGGCGCTGTGCGCATCGGGCTGACCGCGCGCAAGATTCTCGGCGAAGAGCCGATTTTCGCCGACATTTCACTGCACGGGAGCTTCGCCATGACCGGGCGCGGGCACGGAACGGACTGCGCGCTGATTGCGGGGCTTTTGGGGATGCAGCCGGATGATTTGCGCATCCCGCAGAGCTTTGAGCTTGCCAAGGAGCAGGGGCTTGACTTCACGTTTCACAGCGTGAATTTGCGAAACGCGCACCCGAACACAGCGCAGCTTCGCCTGACGGGCAAGAGCGCGCGGCGGCTGGACATCGTGGCCGAAAGCATCGGCGGCGGGCGCATCCGCGTGGTGTCCATCGACGGCATTGAGGCCAACTTCTCCGGCGAGCACAACACCCTCATCGTCCACAACAAAGACTACCCCGGCCACGTCGCCGCCGTGACAAACGCGCTCATGCGCCACGGGATAAACATCGCCACGATGCAGCTATATCGCAACGCGCAGGGCGGCAAGGCCGTGATGGTGCTCGAATGCGACGAGCCGCTGCCCGCCGAGCTTGAGGGGCAGCTGATGGCCGTGGACGGGATAATGAAAGTGACCATATTCAACAGGGAGGAGACGGCATGAGCTTTAATTCCATTGCCCTGATGCTCAAAACAGCCCGACGCACGGGCGAGCCTTTGTACAAAGTGATATGCGACGACGACTGCCGCGAAAACGGCTACGGCGCGGACGCCTCGCGGCGGCAAATCCGCACGCTGTGGGATGCGATGCGCCAGTCGAGCGCGCAATATAACCCCGCAGACCGCTCAAACAGCGGCTTCATCGGCGGCGATGCCGCGCGCTTGCGCGCCGCAGCCGACGTCGGGAGGCTGCTCGGCGGGGAGTACTTTTTGCGCGTGACGGAGGAGGCGCTGAAGGTGGCGGAATGCAACGCGTGCATGAAGCGCATTGTCGCCGCACCCACGGCGGGCAGCTGCGGCGTTTTGCCGGCGGTGCTGCTGCCGCTGTATGAGGAAAAGGGCATTGACGAGGAGATTATACTCCAAGCGCTGTACATCGCGGCGGGCTTCGGCCAGGTCGCAGCAGAGCGGGCGAGCGTATCCGGCGCGCAGGGCGGCTGTCAGGCGGAAATCGGCGTCGCCAGCGCGATGGCCGCCGCCGCGCTGACGCACATCATGGGCGGCGAGGACGAGACGTGTGCACACGCTTTCGCCATGGCGCTGAGCAGTCTGTTGGGGCTGGTATGCGACCCCGTGGCGGGGCTGGTGGAGATTCCGTGCGTCAAGCGCAATGTGATAGGCGCGGTGAACGCCGTGAGCGCGGCGAACATGGCGCTCGCGGGGATTGAAAGCCGCATTCCCGCTGACGAGGTGATCGACGCGATGGGCGAGGTGGGCGACGCGCTGCCCTCTTCCCTGCGCGAAACGGGCATGGGCGGCCTCGCCGCCACGCCCACGGGAAAAAAGCTTGCCGAAAGCGTGATGCAGAGCGGCGAGTTTTGATATATCGCTAGTGACAAGCGCACAAAGACATGCTATAATATAGAAAAATATTTTTACGGAGGACATGACATGAACTATCTCGGCATTGAGGCCAACATCAAAAACCGACCTGAGCTTGACCCTGATTTTTACCCGCTTTACAAATTCAATCAGGCGTTTCTCGCCTCCGCGAAAAAGCCGATAGGCGTGGCCGTGGAGCGCGCCGACGGCGAAATGGCCGCAGTGAACACCTTCATTCACGGCACGCCCGACATGCTGGAGGCCGACAGATATTATATCCGCCGCCTCGTCAAGTCCATTTTGTGGATGAAAGGCGGCTGGCGCGTTTACATCAGCGGCGACAAGGACATGTATGACTACATCGCCGAGTGCTTCTCCGAAAGCGGCAATCAGGCGTTCGACCGGGGGTTTTTCGCCAACATCTACGAGCGCGAGTTTGAAGTGGTGTACACCGACACTCTCCCCGCCGCAAAGGATTCGCCCAAGCCCGCAGGCGGACATTTTGACGGCTGCCGCATAGGCTTTGACGCCGGCGGGAGCGACCGCAAGGTCTCCGCCGTCATCGACGGCGAGACGGTTTATTCCGAGGAGGTCGTGTGGTTTCCGAAGACCAATCCCGACCCGGATTATCATTATGACGGCATAGTCTCGGCGCTGAAAGCGGCGGCGGAGCACATGCCGCGCGTGGACGCGGTGGGCGTCTCCTCGGCGGGCATATACATAAACGACCGCACCATGAGCGCCTCGCTTTTCCTGAAAGTCCCCGCTGAGCTTTATGAGAAAAAGGTCAAGGACATTTATATCCGCGCCATCACCGACACCTTCGGCGATGTGCCCTTCAACGTGTTCAACGACGGCGACGTCACCGCGCTTGCCGGGGCGATAAGCCTTGAGGACACGAACATCCTCGGCATCGCCATGGGCACGAGCGAGGCCGGCGGCTATGTCGACGAAAACGGCTGCGTGACGGGCTGGCTCAATGAGCTGGCGTTCATCCCGGTGGACGCCAGCCCCGACGCCATGCAGGACGAGTGGTCGCTCGACATCGGCTGCGGCGTGAAGTATTTCTCGCAGGACGGCGTGATAAAGCTCGCGCCGCGCGCGGGGATTGAGCTTGACGCGGCGCTGTCCCCGGCGGAAAAGCTGAAAGTCGTGCAGCAGCTCATGGCCGAGGGCGATGAGCGCGCCGCCGCAGTTTACCGCAGCTTGGGCGTGTACCTGGCGCACTCGCTGGTGATGTATCACAGCATGTACGGCTTCCGCCATGTGCTGCTGCTCGGCCGCGTGATGAGCGGCAAGGGCGGCGAGCTGATAATCTCCGAGTGCGAGCGCGTGCTGCACGATGAGTACGCCGAGCTTGCCGACAAGCTCCATCTCGCCCTGCCCGACGAAAAATTCCGCCGCGTCGGCCAATCCGCCGCCGCCGCCTCCCTGCCGGAGATTAAAAAGTGAGATAATAAATACTCAACAGCCGTATGCGTCTGGGGCATACGGCTGTTTTGGTTATTTGGCGGTTTTGGCGGCCATGGTGCGGTAGTCGGAGCATTCGCAGACGCTGTCGGGCGGGAAAAACTCCTCCACCGGGAAGCGGATGCGCGAGAAAAGCATGCAGGGGTCTTCGTCCCCCGCGACGCCGGGGCATTCCTTGTCTGGCATGCAATAATCATAAGCGGGAATCAAAAGCTGGGTGTCCCGCTCAAGACGGACGATGCTGAACTGCCCTATCGTGACAAACCAGCGGCGCGCCGTGTCCGTGAGCACAAGCGCCTCGGAAAAGGCCGAGGTGATGAAATCCGGGATGCGCCGCTGCTCGACCTCGGTGGGGATGAGGCACTCTGCGTCGACTATCTTGCTGTGCAGACAGATAGGCTCGACGGCGTTGACCGTGGCCGTGGGCAGCTCGTCGACCGTCGTGGCGGAGGCCACGCCGTCGGAGGAAAAGGACTTGACGCTGCCCTCACTGCCGAAGAGCATGACGCGCTTGTCAAACACGGCAAGCCCCGTGCAAAGCTGGCCGGCGGGGAAGGTTTCGCAGGTGATGCGATAAAAATACGTGCAGTCAACGGTGTAATACCCGCGGTTATACCCCGTGGGGGAGACGCTGACATCGGCATAAAGCAGCTCCGCTGTCCTTGGGCGTATGCTCAGGGCGTTTTCTATGTAGGACTGCGATGTCACGGTGGGGTACACCCGCAAATCATCCACGCAGTCCTTGTCGCGGCAGCTGTCGAAAATTTTCTTGGTATTGATGCATACGGCTTCTCGAATGCTCGCCGAGCCCTCAACAGGGCCGGGCACAACTCTGTCGGCCATAGATATACCTCCTGTTGTCCGTGATTAAAGCCGAGCGCGGGAAAATGCCCGGTTTCAATACAGTGTATGCGCCGCGCGGAGAATTTGCTCTTGAAAATGAGGGGAGATTATAATACAATATGTTGTTAGGAATAAACGCAGGCGGGAAAGGAGAATCACCATGCAGAAATTTGGATTCATACACGAAAAGCTGGATATCAAAATCCTCATTTTGTTCATTCTTCGGCGGCTGCCGGGCGCGGTCGACCACGACACGCTGTGGGATTTGGTGCAGTGCGATGAGGGCGTGGTGTACTTTTATTTCGCAGAGTGTTTGGCAGACCTGGTGGACACGGCGCACATCGACTATGAGGACAAGAAATATAAAATCACGGAAAAGGGCTCGCGCAACGCCGAAACGGTTGAAAGCAGCCTCCCCTACTCCGTGCGCATGAAGGCCGAGCGCATGCTCGCCCCCCTCGCCGACAAGATGCGCCGCGACGCGATGATAATCACAGAGCACTTCAAAACCGACAGCGGCCTCATTGAGCACCTCGCAATGTCAGACGGCGCGGGTGAGATAATCGACATGCGCCTTTTGATCGCAAGCGAGAATCAGGCCAAAATAATCGAGACCAACTTCCGCCGCGACGCGGAGAAAATATATCAGCAGATTATCGAACTGGTCAGCAAGGAAGAGGACAAGGAGGAAGCAAAATGAACTCTATCATTCCCACAGGATACAAAAGCCTTTTGAGCATTTATGACACGCAGAAAGCCATCGGGCTGTTAAAGCGCCTTTTTGAAGATAGGCTCTGCGCGCTTTTGAACCTTTACCGCGTGTCCGCGCCGCTGTTCGTCGAGTCCGGGTCGGGCTTGAACGACGACCTCAACGGCGTTGAGCGCCCCGTGTCCTTTGACATTCTCCGCTCCGACAAGACCGCGCAGGTTGTGCACTCGCTCGCCAAGTGGAAGCGCATGGCGCTCAAGCGCTACGGATTTTACCCCGGGCGCGGGCTGTGCACCGACATGGACGCCGTGCGCCGCGACGAAGAGGTTTTGGACAATCTCCACTCCGTTTACGTCGACCAGTGGGACTGGGAAAAGGTGATCCTCGCGGAAAACCGCAATGTGGACTTTCTCAAATCCACGGTGATGGACATCGTGACCGCGATTTGCGACACGCAGGACACCATGCAGGCAATTTACCCCCAGCTCGGCACGCTGGGCAAGCTGGAGCGTCGCGTGTCCTTCGTCACGACGCAGCAGCTGGAGGACATGTACCCCGACCTCACGCCCAAGCAGCGTGAAAACGCCTACGTGCGCGAGCACAAGACCGCGTTCATCATTGGCATCGGCGGCGCGCTGAAATCCGGCAAGCCGCACGACGGGCGCGCCCCGGACTATGACGACTGGGCGCTCAACGGCGACATTCTTTTCTGGTATGAGCCGCTGGGGCTTGCGATGGAGGTGTCCTCGATGGGCATACGCGTCGACCCGGAATCGCTGGACAGACAGCTCACGCTCTCCGGGCACGATGAGCGGCGCAAGCTGCCTTATCACAAGGCTCTTTTGAACGGCGAGCTGCCGCTCACCATCGGCGGCGGCATCGGCCAGTCGCGCCTTTCCATGCTGCTTTTGGGCAAGGCGCACATCGGCGAGGTTCAGGCCTCGATTTGGGACGATGAGACCGTATCCGCCTGCGAAAAGGCGGGCGTAGTGCTGCTTTAAGGAGGCGGGGAAACGGCCAAATGAGCTTTGTCAGCATTCAGTTTTGGGCGGTGCTGCTGCCGCTGTGCTTCCTGTTTTACGTACTCCTCGGCAAGACCGCGCGCGGGCAGAACATCGTTTTGCTCGTCGCGAGCGTGATATTTTACGGCAGCTATGATGTGAAATATCTCATCATTCTCGCGCTGAGCATTGCCGTGACGTTCCTCGGCGGGCTTATAGGCTCGCGCCAAGGGGACGAAAAGCGCGCAAACCGGGTGTACACCGGCGCGTTTATCCTAAACCTTTTGATTCTCGTGATTTTCAAATACACCGGGTTTCTCGTGGGCAACCTCAACTCGCTGTTGGGGCTGTTCGGGGTGTCGGTGGCGATGCCGAAGATTCTTTTGCCCGTGGGGCTTGCGTTTTACACCTTTCAAAGCTCCACTTACCTGCTCGACCTCAAATCCGGCCGAGCCGAGCCTGAGCGCGACATCATCAATTACAGCCTTTTCGTCGCGTTTTTCCCCACGGTGGTGTCCGGCCCCATTCTCCGCGCGGCGAGCTTTCTCCCGCAGATTCGCGCGCGGCGCGAGGTGAGCTGGGAGCGGTTTGAGATTTTTCTGTTCACGTTCCTTTGGGGCGCGATGCTCAAGCTGGTGCTCTCGGACAGGCTTTCCGGCTTCGTCACGCATGTGTTCACAAGCTATTATAATTACGGCGGGTTTATCATGTTCATACACATGATCGCCTCGATGTTACAGCTTTATGTGGACTTCGCGGGGTACAGCTACATGGCGATCGCCGTGGCAGCGCTGTTAGGCTTTGACATTCCGGATAACTTCCGCCAGCCGTGGTTTGCCACGTCGGTGGCCGGAATGTGGCGGCGCTGGCACATTTCGATGACGAGCTGGTTCACCGATTATCTTTACATACCCCTCGGCGGCAGCCGCCGGGGCACGGTGAGAAAGTATTTGAACACCTTCATCGTTTTCACCGTCAGCGGAATGTGGCACGGCGCATCGTGGACGTTTGCGTTTTGGGGCTTTGTCGCCGCGATGTACACCACCGTCGGCGCGCTGACGCTCCCGTGGCGCAAGCGCGCATGCGAAAAGCTAAGCATTGACCGCACGACATTCGGGTATAAATCGCTCCAGCGCTTCATCGTGCTGGTGCTGATGAGCATAAACGTTGTGCCGTTCAGCATCGGCGGGCTGAAAGCCACGGCGGTGTATTTCATACGCATGATAAGCGTGTGGAATCCGTGGGTGCTTTTTGACGGCACGTTCGCCACCCTCGGCATGACGGCGACGGACTGGGCGGTTGTCCTGTTTTTCGGCGCGGTGATGCTGGCCGTGTCCGCCCTGCGCGAGCACGGGTACAGCGTGCGGTTCATTTTGAAGCAAAACGGTGTGTTCCGCGCCGCGCTGGCGCTGGTGATGTTTTTCGCCATTGTGGTGTTCGGCGTGTACGGCGCGCAGTATTCCTCTGCGGCGTTCGTGTACGCGGGGTTCTAGGAGGCGGTTATGAAAAAATTTCTATCGCGTATAATCGCCGTGGTGCTGACGCTCGCGCTGGCGCTGGGTGGGCTGTGGTATGTCAACCGCGTGCTCGTCATGAAGCGCACGGACGGCATTCTCACCATGCAAAGCCTTTACGCCCAGCCGAATGACAGCATTGACGTGCTGCTCGTGGGCAACAGCCACTCCGGCATAAACATTGACACCGCCACGCTTTTTGACGAGTACGGCGTCGCGGCGTACAACCTTTGGGGCGGCGTACAACCGCTGTGGAACTCCTATTATAATATAGTCGAGGCGCTGAAAGCCCAGCGGCCGAGGCTCATCGTGCTGGAGGTCATGGCCGCGACGAGCGACTATGAATACTCCGAGGAGCAAAACCAAATCAAAAACACCGCCGGAATGCGGCTGAGCAGAAATAAGCTGGAGGCCGTCGCGGCCTCCGCGCCGGAGGACAGGCGGCTGAATCTGCTGCTGGGCTTTCCGCTTTATCACGGGCGCTTCGACGAGCTGACGGCGGAGGATTTCCGCCACTTCCCGTGGTCTGAGGGCTTGGAGAACTTCAAGGGCAGCTCGCTGCGCTACGGCGTGGGGCAATATGACCACGTGCGCGTTGACGACGTGACCGAGACCGCGCCGATAATGGACAAAGAGCTTGACTATCTCACGCGGATAATCGAGCTGTGCAAGGGCGAGGGAATCCCGCTTTTGTTGCTGAAAACCCCGTCCGTCGAGCGCACGGCGACCCAGCCCTATCTCAACTCCGTCGCCGCCCTCGCCGAGGAAAACGGCCTTGAATTCATCAACATGAACCTCATGGACGACGAGCTCGCCATCACAGAGGCGGACTGGTCGCTCGACGCGCACCTGAACGCCGACGGCGCGCGCAAGATTTCGCGTTGGCTGGGTGAATACTTCACCGCGCTCGGCATTCCCGACCGTCGCGGCGACGCGGCGTATCAAAGCTGGTATGTCAATTCTCTCCGCGTCAACAACGATTATTTGACCAGTATAACGGATACGGCGGATTACATCGCCGAGCTTGGCCGCAGCGGGCGCGCGCTGCTGGTGATTAAAAACAGCCCGTGGGAGGGCAGCGCGGAGTATCAGGCGCTGATAAATGCGCTTGCAAGCATCGGCGTCCCGGTTGAAATGCTCGCAGAGAGCGCAAATGACGCCGTCCTCGTCAACGACACCGCGCACTCCGACGCCGGAGTGGCCGACGCGTCAATCGAGGGCGAGAGCATAGCCTTCACGCTCGACGGCGAAGCGCTGACCGTAAATTTTGAGTATCAAGACGTCATCCACGGCGGCAAGAAGCTGACCTGGTTCGGCGCAGACGAGCTGACGCTCATAGTCTACGACACCCTCACGCACGAAACCGTGGACATAGTCTCGTTCAATACGCTCACCGCATGTGAGCTGAACAGGGCTGATGGGTGAGGGCAAAAAATCAGTGCAGTCTCTTGTCTCCCTCGTATAGAGGGAGGCAAGAGGGTGTAAGCTTTGATGGCGAGATTGGTATAACTGCACGTTGGCGGAAACTATCGGCGCTGTAACAATCCTTCAGTCGCCTGACGGCGACTGCTTCCTTTGCACAAGGAAGCCAAGGGGTGCGCGAGTGGAGACATGGCATTCTGTTTGGGGCATGGCAATTAACACAGAATGGCGTAAAGACAGACCGCGCCGCGAGGCGCGGGTGGGTTCTATGGGATACTAAAACCGGGTGGCGTGGGCGTCACCCGGTTTTCTTTTAACCGGTTTTCATTTAGCCGGTTTGGTTTAGACTATTTTTTCGCTGAGTTTTTCGCCGCCGATGAGGTGGAA
>CAZUSM010000043.1:0-11594 GCA_964623675.1 uncultured Oscillospiraceae bacterium | reverse complement strand
GCGGTTGTTTTGGATTTGGCTTTGGTCTTGGGCTCGGCCTTGGTGTCGGGCTCAATCGCGGACTCGGCCTTGGCGTCGCCGCCATCGGGCTCGGCGGGGGCGGTGGACTTTTTCTTGTAGCCGCGCTGATCCTCCGGGACGAACTGGGTGCAGTCCGGGTTTTCGCAGAAGGGCTTGGCGTAGCCGCGCCCGCTGCGCTTGAACATGGTTTTGCCGCAGGCGGGGCAGAAATCCTTGGTGGGGACGTCCCACGTGATGAAGCCGCAGTCAATGCCGCGCTCACAGGCGTAAAACACGAAGCCCTTTTTCGACGTGCGCTTTAATATCCTGCCGCCGCACTTGGGGCACTTGCCCGGCATCTCGACGACGATGGGCTTGGTGAAGGTGCACTCAGGGAAGTTCGGGCAGCCGAGGAAATAGCCGAATTTGCTTTTTTTGACGACCATTTGAGCGCCGCAAACGTCGCAATATTCGTCGCTCAAGACGTCGGGGACTTTGATTTTGACGCCGTCGAGGGCTTTTTCCGCCGCGTCAAGCTCGCCGCCGAAGTCCTTGTAAAAATCCTCAAGCACGTCGCGCCACGCGGCCTTGCCGCTTTCGATTTCGTCAAGCTCGGCCTCCATGTGGTTGGTGAACTTCAAATCCACGATGTCGGCAAAATGCTCGCGCATGAGGCCGGTGACGACCTCGCCCAAGGGGGTGGGGCGGAGATATTTGCCCTCTTTGATGACATAGTCATGGGAGGTGATGGTGGATATGGTGGGGGCGTAGGTCGACGGGCGGCCGATGCCCTTTTCCTCCATGGCGCGGATGAGGGTGGCCTCGGTGTAGCGCGCGGGGGGCTGGGTGAACTGCTGGTCGGGCGTAAACGACGTGAGAAAAACGCGCTGACCCTCGCTGAGGCTGGGGAGAGGATTGGCAAGCTCGGCGCTTTCCTCGTCGCGCTGCTCCTCGTACACCGCCGTGTATCCGGCGAATTTCAGCTCGGAATAATTGGCGCGGAAAATGTGGTCGGCGCTCTCGGTGTCGACGGAGATGTTGTCATAAACGGCGTTGGCCATTTGGCAGGCGGTGAAGCGCCCCCAAATCAGGCGATAAAGCCGATACTGCTCTTGCGTGAGATCCTTGCGCACGCTCTCCGGCGTGAGATTGACGTCGGTGGGGCGGATGGCCTCGTGCGCGTCCTGCGCGCCGGCCTTGGTCTTGAAGCGGCGCGGCACGGCGGGGCAATACTGCGCGCCATAGCGCGAGGTGATGTAAGCACGCGCGGCGGCAATGGCCTCGTCAGAGAGGCGGAGGGAGTCGGTGCGCATATAGGTGATGAGGCCGACGCTCCCCTGCCCGGCGATTTCGACGCCCTCATAAAGCTGCTGGGCGATGGACATGGTGCGGCGCGGCGTCATGCCGAGGCGGCGGGACGCCTCTTGCTGCAAGGTGGAGGTGATGAACGGGGGCGAGGGGGATTTTTGCTTTTCGCCGCGCTTGACGGTTTTGATGATGAAGGGGGCGTTTTCCGTGGCGGAGATGACGGCGTTGACGTCAGCTTCGGATTTAAGCTCGGCCTTTTTGTCGCCCGCGCCGTAATAGCGCGCGGTGAAGGCGGCCTTGGGCGAGCCGGTGTTGAGGTGCGCGTCCAAAAGCCAGTATTCCTCGCTGACAAATGACTTTATCTCCTCCTCGCGGTCGACGACCATGCGCGTGGCGACGGACTGGACGCGCCCGGCGCTCAGACCCTTTTTCACCTTGCGCCAGAGCAGCGGCGAGAGCTTATACCCGACGATGCGGTCGAGAATGCGGCGCGCCTGCTGCGCGTCAACCAAGTCTTGGTCAATGGCGCGCGGGTTTTGGATGCTTTCGGTGACGACCTTTTTGGTGATTTCATTAAATGTGACGCGCTTGGCCTTGGCGTCGTCAAGCTCCAAAAGCTCTTTCAAGTGCCAAGAGATGGCCTCGCCCTCGCGGTCAGGGTCGGTCGCGAGATAGACGGTGGAGGCGCTTTTGGCGTCCTTTTTCAGCTCGTTGATGAGCTCGCGCTTGTCCTTGACGGGGATATACTGCGGCTCAAAGCCGTTTTCGATGTCCACGCCGAGCTTGCTTTTGGGCAGGTCGCGCAGATGACCCATTGAGGCGCGAACCTTGTAATTCGTGCCCAGGTATTTCTCTATTGTTTTAGCCTTTGCCGGGGACTCAACGATGACGAGTTCCTTTGCTTTTGCCATTATCTTTCCTCATTTCCTCGCTGTATTCAATAAAAAGCGTCTGCCGGGGAGACGGCCGACAAAGCCCTTGAGCTCCAAAAACGTGAGCTGGGCGAGCACGGTGGCGGCGTTGAAGCCGGTGCGCTCGATGATGTCATCAATATGCGTGCCGCCGGGGTCAATCGCGCCGATTATTTTCAGCTGTGTCTCATTCAGGCCGTCAAGCTGCGCTTTCAAGTCAATATAGCCCTTGTTCTTTTCGTTGTCAATGACTTTTTTTGAATTTTTGCGTCGAGAGGGCTTGGCGGCGGGGGCATTTTCGCCCGATTTGGGGCGGGGAGTGGCCTTGACCTCGGCAAGCTCCGGGCGGCGGACAGTGTCCGGAAAGCGCCACTCAAACTCGCCCATCACGTCCCAGCCGTTTGTGACGAGCTTTGCCCCGTCTTTGAGCATGCCGATTGTACCGGCGCTGTTGAAAGCGTCGGCATTGGCGGGAACGGCGAAAATCTCTTTCCCCTGCTCGGCGGCCTCGGCGATGAAAAGGCGCGTCCCGCTTTTCTCCGGCGCTTCGACCGCAACCGCGCCGACGGACAGCCCCGCCGTGATGCGGTTTCTGTCGCGGAAGAAGCTGCGCTTGGGCTTGACGCCGGGCGCATACTCGCTCACCACCGCGCCCACGAGGGACACCTTGTGCGAAAGCTCGGTCACGTCGCCGTCAATGGCCGTGCCGAGGACGCCGACGCAGCGCCCACCGGCGGCAAGCGCGCCCTCGGCCGCGGCGGCGTCAATGCCGTCGGTCAGGCCGGAGACGACGATACCGCCGCACTGTACGATTTCAAAGGCAAGCTCACGCGCCATTTTCAGCCCGTAGGGCGTTGCCCTGCGCGTGCCGACGACGGCGATGGCAGCGCTCTCGTCCAGCGGAGGCAGCTTGCCCTTGACATACAGCACCGGCGGCGGTGCAAAAATGTTTTTCAGCCGCGCGGGATATGCGCGGTCTTCAAGCGTGACGATGTCGACATCAAGCGCGTCACACTCGGCGATGATGCGCTCGCTTTCTTTCAGCGAGCGCGCTTCCAAAAGCTCGGCCTCCTGCGCGCTGACGCCGTCGGTGGCGGCGATTTCGCCCGCAGGCGCGAAAAAGGCGCGCTGAGCATCCCCATAACGGCGCAGCAAGGCCGCCTTTGCCCGCGGCGACACCGCCGCATCGGCAAGCCAAATCCAGTATTTCAACGCCGCCATTGACGCACCTCTTTTCTTTCTCTACTATTATATATTACCGCGCTATCGCGCCATTTCCCACATGATTATGGCCGCCGCGACGGCGGCGTTCAAGGACTCGCTGCACGGGCGCATGGGAATGATGACCTCGCCCGCGCACACGTCGAGCAGCGCAGAGGACAGTCCCCTGCCCTCGCTCCCGACGGCGACGGCGGCGTTTTTGACGCTCACCGCGCGGATATCCGAGGCTCTATTCGACAAGGCCGCGCCGTAAAGCGGGAGATTGTTGGCCGCAAGCAGCGGGGCAAGCTCATCGAGCTTGCAGGTGACGACGCGCTGGCGGAAGATCGCGCCCATGGTGGCGCGGACGGTTTTGGGGTGATATATATCGGCGCAGTCGCCCGTGAGAATGACGGCGTCAACGCCGAGGGCGTTGGCCGTGCGGATGACCGTGCCAACGTTGCCGGGGTCTTGAACGGTTTCAAGGACGAGGGCGTTTTCAAGCGCCGCGTCGGCGCAGGGCGTCGGCATGGCCACGGTGAACACCGGGCCGGGGCTGTTTTTCATCGGGGAGGCATAATCAAAAAGCTCATCCTCGGCGAGATACTGCACGGCGGCATTGAGCCCCGCGAGGTTTTCTGCGCTGTTGCGCCACAAAACGCTCGTCACGCGCGCGCCGGAGGAAAGCGCCTCGCGCAACAGCTTCAAGCCGTCGGCGAGGTATTCGCCGCGCTCGCGGCGATAATCCCCCTCGGCGGCGAGGCGGCGAAGTGAGCGGATATATTCATTTTTGCGTGAAGTCAGTTTTTCCATGCGCGTTTCCCGTCGGGCGCGATGCGTCCCAAGGCCGCTGCCGCCAAGATGAACACAAACGGCAGGGCGAAAAATCTGTATCTGGGCTGAATCTCGATGAAAAGATAAACAAGGACAGTGCCGCATATCACCGCCGCGACACACAGCGGCGCGGCAGACACGTCGGAGAGACGCCCGGCGGCGGATCGGCGCGCATAATGCGCGCAGGCGATGGCGGCGAAAAGATACGCCGCCGCGCGAAGTGCAAGCTCCACAGACGCGAGGGAATAAACCATTTCCGTCACGCTGAGCGTTCCGGCGGCCATTGTCCATTCCGGGACACCGGCGAGGGTGAAGGTGGTGTCCTCCATGCTCGTCCAAAAATATTTGAGCTTTTCAAAGAAAAATGCGGGTTGCTTCGCCACCTCGGCAAGCTGGGCGGCGATGACAGCGCGGATGGCCGCCGTGCGCTCGGCAGTGTCGGCAATGTCGAGGAGGGGGGCGTAATTTTGCGAGACGGTGCCGCCGCTTTCAAGGTCAAGGCCGACGATCAGCTTCCACTCCGGGACGGAATTTCCGAGCCCGTAGGGGGCAAAGCCGAGCGCGGATAGGATAAGCTCCGCCGCCTTTTGCACGGCAAAATACGCCAAAAGCGTGGCGGCGAGGGCGAGGAGAACATGGCCGAGGCTCTTTTTCGAGGGGGCGGCGAGGAAAGCATAAAGCGCGACACAGCACAGCGCCGCGATGACGATGGCCGCCTCAGGGCGCATGAGATTGCCCAGCGCCATGAGCGCGCCCGCCAAAGCAAAGGCGAGGATTGAGCGCGCCTCGACGAGCACAGCAAGACCGAGGAGAACGAAAAAGAGCGAGATATGCTGATTCGTGAGCACCGAGGAATACATGACAAACGCGGGGCACACGGCGGCGAAAAGTGCCGCGCCGAGGGCGGAATAATCCCCGGCGAAGGCGCGGGTGATGCGAAAGACAAGATACACCGTGCCGACGCTCCACACGACGTTCAACAGCTTCAGCGCGGCCACGGAATGGGTCAGCTTGATGACGGCGGCCTCATAAAGGACAAAGGGGATTTGATAGCGCCACCAGGCAAAATAACCCTCGGTGACATTCGCCCATGAAAAATCGCCGTTCGCGGCGGCCTCGGCGGAGGCATAAAGCAGGGCGAAGTCGCTGTAAGGCTCACTGGGCACGGTGAAAACATACCACACGCGCACAGCCGCCGCCACGGCGAGAATCGCCGCGAGCGCCGTTTTGCTCGGCACGCGCCACAGCACACAGCACGCCGCCACGAAAAGCACGGCGGTCAACAGCGCGGTGAGCACGGACGAGGGCGAGGAGCACAGCCGCACGGCGCACAGCGCGCCCACAACGGCGAAAAAGAGCGCGGCGAGGCCATATACCGCCGCCCCGATATATCTGCCGGCGGCGTTTATGCGCGGGGGCAGGTCAAATGCAGCGTGGTGCCTCATTCGCACTCTCCTTTCGTTTTTATCACGTTTTAATGGTGAAGCAAGATGTCCGCAATGCGTTCGGCGGCGTGGCCGTCGCCGTAGGGGTTGGCCGCGACAGACATGGCGCGGTAAGCGTTTTCATCCGTCAGGAGACGGTTGAACTCGTTATAAATGGTTTCCTCATTCGTGCCGACGAGGCGGAGCGTCCCGGCGGCAATGCCCTCCGGGCGCTCGGTGGTGTCGCGCATGACGAGGACGGGCTTGCCGAGGGCGGGGGCTTCCTCTTGAATGCCGCCGCTGTCGGTGAGAATGAGGTGGCAGCGCGCCATAAAGTTGTGGAAGTCCAGCACGTCGAGGGGTTCGATGATGTGGATGCGGTCACAGCCGCCCAGCTCCTCCTCCGCCGCGCGGCGCACGGCGGGGTTCATGTGGATGGGGTAAACGGCCTTGACGTCGGGGTGCTGCTCGACGATGCGGCGAATGGCGCGGAACATTTGGTGCATCGGCTCGCCCAAGTTTTCGCGGCGGTGCGCCGTGATGACGATGAGGCGGCTGCCCGCTGCCCAATCAAGCTCCGGGTGGGTGTAATCGGCGCGGACGGTAGTGTTCAAGGCGTCGATGGCGGTGTTGCCGGTGACGAACACCGTTTCCGCCCTCTTTCCCTCGCGCACGAGATTGGCCTTGGCAGTCTCCGTGGGGGCGAAGTTATAATCCGCCAGCACGCCCACGGCCTGACGGTTGAATTCTTCGGGGTAAGGGGAATAAATATCATACGTCCGCAGTCCGGCCTCGACGTGGCCGAGGGGAATGCGCAGATAATAACAGGCAAGCGCGGTGACGAAGGTGGTGGACGTGTCCCCATGGACGAGGACGACGTCGGGCTTGACCTCTTGCAGCACCTCGCGAATGCGGGAGAGAATATTGACGGTGATGTCGAAAAGATCCTGACCCTGCTTCATGATGGAAAGGTCATAATCCGGCACGACCGAGAACGCATCCAGCACCTGGTCGAGCATTTGGCGGTGCTGCCCCGTGACGCAGACCACGGTTTCCGCGTCCTCGCGGCGTTTCAGCTCATTGACGAGGGGGCACATTTTTATGGCCTCCGGCCTTGTGCCGAAAACGAGCAAAATCTTTTTCATAGGCGTTTTCACAGCGTGTAGGCGCTGCCGTCGGTGATGATGCCGCGCGTGTCGAGCACGAGGCGGCCTTTCAGCGCGTCAAGCGATTGGCGAATCTGGCTGTGGCCGACGAGGAGGACAATCAAATCGCTGTCGCGCAAAAATGCGTCAAAATCGGCGGCCATGCGGGTGTTGTCGTGCTCGGAGACCATGGGGTCAAAGACCAGCGGCGCGGGCAGGGCGCGGCGCGCGATGACGTCAAGCAGCTGAAGCGTGGGGCTTTCGCGCGTGTCGTCAACGTTTTCTTTGTACGTCAGGCCGTAAAGCCCGACGCGGGAGAAGTCCGCGAGGCCGTTTTCGCGCATGATGGACTCAATGCGGTCGAGCACGTATTCCGGCATGGCGGAGTTGATTTCGCGCGCGGTGCGGATGAGGCGCGCGTCCTCCGGGAAGTCGCCCACCAAGAACCACGGGTCGATGGAAATGCAGTGGCCGCCGACGCCGGGGCCGGGCTGGAGAATGTTGACGCGCGGGTGCTTGTTGGCGATGCGGATGACCTCGCCGACGTCCATGCCGCCCTTGCGGCAGATTCGCGCAAGCTCGTTGGCAAAGGCGATGTTGATGTCGCGGAAGGTGTTTTCCACGACCTTGGTCATCTCGGCGGTTTTGATGTCGGTGATGACGATGTCGCCCTGGCAGAAGGAAAGATAAGCCTTTTTGATCTCCTCGCCCGTGGCGGCGTCGTCACAGCCGATGGTGCGGGAGTTGTGGATGAGCTCATTGAGCATGTTGCCGGGGATGATGCGTTCGGGCGCGTGGGCAAGGCGGACGCGCTTGCCGCTGGCGGCGACGACGGGGCGCACCTCGCGGTCGACCGTGCCGGGGGAGACGGTGGACTCAATGACGATGATTGCGCCGTCATTGCAGGCACCGAGCACGTGGTGCAGCGCGTCGACAATCGCGGCGGCGTCGACCTTCTTGCTGTCGGCAAGGTAGGGCGTGGGGACGGTGATGATATAAAAATCCTCAGCCGGATAATCACAGCGGAAGTTGATGTTCCCGCTCTCGCGCGCGGCGGCAAAAAGCTCCGGCAAGCCCTTTTCCTCAAAGGTGACGTCACCGCGGGTGAGCTTGTCCACGGTTTCCTGCCGGTGGCCGACGGCCTCAACATGCACGCCGTGCGAGGCGAGCATGAGCGCCGTGGGCAGGCCGATATATCCTGTTCCGACAACACAAATTCTCATAAGCTATAATCCTCTTTAATCCGTTGAATCAGGTGCATTTTTCGCCGCGCGGCCTCGGCGGAGGTGGAACATGACGTAAGCCAGCTCCAGCAGGGAGATGAACAGCGTCACCACCACGGTCGCCACTGCCGCGCCGGTTGAGCCCATCTTGCCGATGAGCCAAAGGTCGAGCACGACGTTGAGCACACCCGCAAGCGTGGCCAGCACGAGATTGATGTTGACTTTTTTTATCACATAGAGAGAGTTTGTCAAGATGGTTCTGATTCCGGCGTTGACGAAGAAATTGACGCACAGAATGCGAAACACCGGCACTCCGCTCATGTATTTTTCACCATAGACAATATATATTATAATCGGCGCAAATGCAAGCATTATCACCGAAAGCAGCAGCGCCACCGCGAGAAACACCTTGCCGAAATCCACGAGCTTCGCGCCGAAAGAATCCGGGTCGGTGCTGTACGCCTCGACCATGAGGGGGTAAAAATACGTGACGAGGCTGGTGGGAACGAACATCATGGCGCTGGGAATGGCAGAGGCGACTTTGTAATCCGCCAGCACCTGAGAATCGCCCAAGACGAGGTTGAGGCAGGTGATGTCCAGCAAAACGAGCGCCGTGGTGACGAAGTTTGTGGCGATGCAGAGCAGGCAATAGCTCGACACTTCCCTCTTCCCCGCGCCATCGAGCTTTTCAACCGGGGCTGTGACCTCGGCGAAAAAGCCGTCCTTTTTCAAAAAGGCGAAGGCCGTGGACGCCGCGATGACTTGGGTGAAATAAGACGAAATCACCAAGCCCTTGACGCCCCAAAGGAACGTGAACACGATGTTGCCCGCGCAGATTGTGACCGCGTAAACCATGTACACCAGCCCGAACTCGCGGTTTTTGCGCTTGACGCGCAAGGCCATCTGCAGGTAATTGTTCGTGTAAATGACTATAGGGTAGGCGCACATGAGGCGCAGGTAATACCCCGCGCCGTCCGGCTTATAAAAGCAGCCGACGGCATAGATGACCACGAGCAGGGCGAGGTTGAACACCGACCCCGTGGAAAAGGCGAACTGATAAATGGCCGTTTTGCGCCGGTTGGAGACGTTTTCACTGCAAAACTGCAAAATGGCGCTTATCATGCCCATGCCGATGAATATGGCCATGTAGGAATAAATATTGTTCGCGTCGACATACACGCCGTATTCGGCCTTGGAGAGGTTGCGAATGACGACGACCGACGAGACAAAGCCGAAAAACTGAGCGGCGAAGTTCCCGCCGAAAATCCAGAGGAAACCGTTTGCCACGAGCGGGGTTATTCTGTTTTTGATTTTTTCATACAGCTTTTTCACTTGCTGACGCTCCATGTGTTATTCGGCGGGGCGCTCCCCTGCCGATTGAAGGCTCATTGAATCGCCCGCTCAAGCTCGGCGGTGATTTTTTCGGCGACGGCGGCGGGGGCGAAGCTTTCGCGCGCACAGCGCGCGATGGCCGCGCGGTCAAATTGATGCGCATTGGCGCGCATATACGCCATCGCCTCGGCGAGGGCGGGGACATCGTCCACGTTGACCATGAGGCCGTTTTGCTCATTGACGAAGCCCTCAGTGCCGCCGCAGCGGGTGGCAATGACAGGGACGCCGGCGGCCATCGCCTCGGCATACACCACGCCGAAGGTTTCGTGGCGGCTGGCAAGGACGAAGCAATCACTCTTGTTCAGCGCCTCGGCAAACTCCGCGCGCTTGAAATACCCGGTGCAGGTGACCTTGTCGCCAAGGCCGCGCGCGGCGATGTCGCGCTTTATATTATCAAGCTCCGCGCCGTCGCCCATTATAATAAGCTCGCAGTCGGGCGCGGTTTTTATAAGCTCGGCAAAGGCAGCGACGAGCACGTCAAAGCCCTTTCGCCGCTCGGCATGACCGGCGGAGACGAAGCGAAACGGCGCGGCGTCGCCGCGCGGTTGCCTCGCGGGGCAAAAGGTGTCAATGTCGACAATGTCATCCACCACGGCGGCATCCGCCCCGGTGAGCCTTTTGATCTGCCAGGCGAGAGCCGGGCTGACGGCGATGACGGCGGCGGCATTATCATAAACGCGCTTTAGCATGTCGCGCTGGGGCGCGGCCTTTTCATCGTCCATGATGCTGGAGGCATGCTCCGTGACGACGAAGGGCACACCGGCGGCCTTGCACGGCGCGACGACGCTCTGCGCCGTGTCGGCAAAATGGACGTGCACGACGTCGGGCTTGCCGTGGTCTTTGATGACGCGGTTTAATATGCGCGCAAAGCCGCGCTCGGCCAGCTTGGCGCGAACCGAGGCCGCAACGGGGCCCATCGGGAAATTGTATTCATAAACATCAAGCCCGGCGACCTCATGCCGCCGCAAGCCCCAGCGCCGCCAGCGGCGCACCGAGCGCATGTCCAGCGCGGCGAAAACGACCTTGTGGCCGATTTGCGCGAGCGCCTTGGCCTGATCCAGCTGGAAGTTGCCGTTGCTGGGATACTTGGGCGAGGGGCAGCCGTAAGACACTTCGAGAATGTACATGCCGCTCACCGCCCTGTGTCGCGCTCGTACACGGAGTTGATGACGAGCATGTATTCCTCGGCCTTTTTGGCATAATCATAATATTCGCGCACGTAGTCAACGGCGTTTTGGGAACAGCGCGCAAGCTCGGCGGCGGGGAGATTGGCGATTTGCTCAAGCTGTGCGGCAAAATCGTCAACGTCATCGGGGGCGAAGAGCCAGCCGTTTTCGTGATCCGTGCGCTGGGCGTTGAGATTGTTGTCCTCGGACAGCACAGGGACGCCGCAGGCCTCCATGTCGAAAAAGTTGAGGCTGGCCTGCTTGGCGATGAGGCCGACGTCGGCGGCCTGATAAAACGCGGCGAGGGCGGAATACTTCTGCGTGGGGAAGCGGAGAACGCGATAGGGGCTTTGCCCCATGCGCGCCTCGACCGCCTCGCCGTATTCGCCCGTGGCAGTGCCGATGATGAGATAAACTATCTCGCGCGGGGTGTCAAGCTTGCGGGTCATAAGCTCGGCAAGGAGCATGCCGCCCTTGGATTCATCCAGCTTGCCCGCGAAAAGGACGACGAGGGCGTCCTCCGCGATGCCGTTTTGCCGCCTAAACGCCTCGCGCGCGGCCTTGTCCGGGTGGAAAAGGAGCGTGTCAGAGCCGTAGGATATCCACGGGGCGAGCGAGAGAGGCACACCGAGGCATTTTTCAACGTAATCGTCGTTCATGGCGCGGATGACGGGAATTTCATTCTTGATGATGATGGGGGCGACAAAGCGCTTGTAATAGGCGCGGTACGCCTTGCGAAGCGGGTTTTGAGAGGCCATTTCGACCATGTGGTTGTCCATGACCATGGGGCAATTGAGCCTAGCTTTATGCCGCAAGAGCCACATGCCGACGGCGGTGTCATTGCCGTGGACATAGAGAATATCGGGGTGGAGGGAGTTGACGAGCTTGGCCATATCGCCCTTGAAAATCGCGCGGCCGCTGAGATACGCCCATATCGGCAGGCGGATTATCTTCACGCCGTAGCGCGTTTCATAGTCGCGGTCACGCGCGG
>CAZUSM010000042.1:0-11688 GCA_964623675.1 uncultured Oscillospiraceae bacterium | reverse complement strand
GGATGGGGTGGGTCTTGTCGTCCTCGGGCATGGTGAGGATGGGGATCATGGTGATCGAGCCCTTCTTGCCCTGACGGCGGCCTGCGCGTTCATAGAGCGTAGCAAGGTCGGTGTAAAGATAACCGGGGTAGCCACGGCGGCCGGGGACTTCCTTCTTGGCCGCGGAGACCTCACGCAGAGCCTCGGCGTAGTTGGTGATGTCGGTCATGATGACCAGCACCTGCATGCCCTTTTCAAAGGCGAGGTACTCGGCCGCGGTGAGCGCCACGCGCGGCGTGGCGATACGCTCGACGGCGGGGTCGTTCGCGAGGTTGGAGAAAACGACGGTGCGGTCGATGGCGCCGGTGCGGCGGAAGTCGTTGATGAAGTATTCGCTTTCCTCGAAGGTGATGCCTATCGCGGCGAAAACGACCGCGAAGGTCTCGTCATCGCCGAGAACCTTGGCCTGACGCGTGATCTGCGCGGCAAGGGCGGCGTGCGGCAGACCGGAGCCGGAGAATATCGGCAGCTTCTGCCCACGGACGAGGGTGTTGAGCCCGTCGATGGTGGACACGCCCGTCTGGATAAACTCGGCGGGGTAGGCGCGGGCGGCGGGGTTCATGGGCAGGCCGTTGATGTCCATGTGCGCGTCGGCCAGAATCTCCGGGCCGCCGTCGATGGGCTGACCCATGCCGTTGAAGACGCGGCCGAGCATATCCTCGGACACGGCCAGCTGCTGCGGGTGGCCGAGGAAGCGCACCTTGGTCTCGGCAAGGTTGATGCCCTGCGCGGATTCAAAAAGCTGAACAACCGCGCGGTTGCCCTCGACCTCAAGCACCTTGCAGCGGCGGATTTCGCCGTTGGGCAGTTCAAGCTCGCCGAGCTCGTCGTAGGTCACGCCCTCGACGTTGTCGACGATCATAAGAGGGCTTGCTATCTCTCGTATGGTCTTGTATTCCTTAATCATGCTTCCTCACCTCCGGCTATGACAGCCTCGATTTCCGCCTTCATCTCGGCGGCAATCGCGTCGTAATCGGCCTCAAAGGTTTTCGCGTCGGCCATCTTCGCGCGGCCGATTTTCTCGCGCGCGTCAATGGTGAACAGCGCGTCCATATCCGCGTGCTTGTCGAGCGCGGCGCGGCAGAGTGCGTCATAATTGAGCACCATGTCCATGAGGCGGAACTGCTTTTTGTAAGAGGAATAGGCGTCCTCGTCGACGAAGGCGTTCTGCTGCAAGAAGTCCTCGCGGATCATCTTGGCCGTCTCCATGGTCAGGCGGTCTGCGGGGCTGAGTGCATCCTGACCGACGAGGCGGACGATTTCCTGCAGCTCGCTCTCCTCCTGGAGAATGTGCATGGCCTTTTCACGGTTTTGCATATACTTTTCGCCGAACTGCTCGGTGTACCAGCCGCGCAGGGTGTCAAGATACAGCGAGTAAGAGGTCAGCCAGTTGATCGCCGGGAAGTGGCGGGCGTAGGCAAGGCTGGAGTCGAGCGCCCAGAACACCTTGACGATACGCATCGTCGCCTGAGAGACAGGCTCGGATATATCGCCGCCCGGAGGCGACACCGCGCCGATGGCGGTGACAGAGCCCTGACGGTCGTCCTGACCGAGGCATTCGACAACGCCCGCGCGCTCATAGAACTGGGAAAGACGGCTGGCGAGATAGGCGGGGTAGCCTTCCTCACCGGGCATTTCCTCCAGACGGCCGGACATCTCGCGCAGAGCCTCTGCCCAGCGGGAGGTGGAGTCGGCCAGAACCGCGACATCATAGCCCATGTCGCGGAAATACTCCGCGATGGTGATGCCGGTGTAGATGGACGCTTCGCGCGCGGCAACCGGCATGTCGGAGGTGTTGGCGATGAGCACGGTGCGCTTCATCAGCGGCTCGCCGTTGCGCGGGTCTTTCAGCTCCGGGAACTCCATGAGAACGTCGGTCATCTCGTTGCCGCGCTCGCCGCAGCCGATGTAGATGACGATGTCCACGTCGGACCATTTTGCCAGCTGGTGCTGCACGACGGTCTTGCCCGAACCGAACGGGCCGGGGACGGCGGCCGTGCCGCCCTTGGCGATGGGGAAGAGCGTGTCGATGATGCGCTGGCCGCTGTTCATCGGGCGGCTGGGGACGTACTTCTTGGCGTAGGGGCGCGCGATACGCACCGGCCAACGCTGAAGCATGGTGAGCTTGTGCTCGACGCCCTTGGCGTCACGCAGCACGGCCACGGTGTCCACCACGGTGAACTCGCCCTGCTCGATGGAAACCAGCTCGCCGGACAGGCCGGGGGGCACCATGATTTTGTGGTTTATCGCGCTCGTTTCCTGCACAGTGCCGAGCACGTCGCCGGCGGCGAGCTTGTCGCCGACCTTGGCCACGGGGACGAAGTCCCACAGCTTTGTGCGGTCAAGCGCAGGCACGTCAGTGCCGCGGGTGATGGAGTCGCCGGTGAGGCGGCGCATCTCCGGCAGCGGGCGCTGGATGCCGTCATAAATATTGTCGAGCATACCCGGTCCAAGCTCCACGGACATGGGCATACCGGTCGTTTCGACCGCCGCGCCCGGTCCGAGACCGGAGGTCTCTTCATAAACCTGAATGGAGGCGCAGTCGCCGGTCATGTTGAGGATCTCGCCTATCAGGCGCTGAGAGCCGACACGCACAACGTCGGAGACGTTGGCGTCCGCCAGACCCTCGGCCACGACAAGCGGCCCTGAAACCTTTGTAATAGTACCGCTCATATAAAAATCCTTCCTATTTTGAAATTGGCAGCCGTGACGGCGCGCGGCCTTGCGGCCTTATCGCGCACGGCGCGCCGGATGAAAGGTCGGGCGAAAATCAGTCGCCCAAAATGTTTGTGCCGACGGCGCGTTCGACCGCGGCGCGCAGCGCCGTTTGGCCGAGGCCGATGCTCCCCTCCCTGCCGGGGATGAGGATGATTGCGGGGGTGGGGCTGTCCTTGAATTTGGCGATTTCCTGCGTCAGCTCCTGCGCCAGCGTCTCCTCGATGTAGATGATGGCGTAGTCATCGCCCTCGCGGGTGATCGTGCGCAGAATGCGCCCAGCCTCGTCGGCATTCGCGGCGGGGAAAGTCTCCAGTCCGAGTGCCTTGAAGCCCATGACGGTGTCGCTGCCGCCTATGACCGCAATTTTAAGCATACATATCACGCAGCCTTTCTCTGATAACGTCGGGGGCGATCCCCGCGAGGCGGCCTGTGAGAATCATGCGCACGGCCGTGATTTCGCCCTCAACCGCGGCAAGATAGGCGATGAGCGCCTCCGCGCCGTAGCTGACGAGCTTGGCCTTTTTCAGATATGCGGTCACGGCATTGTCGCAGGCAAGCTCAAAGCTTGTCATGCTGCCGCCGGAAACGGCCTCCGCGCCCAGCATGGCGGCCTTTTCGAGCATGGAGCTTGCGAAAAGCGCCGCAATCGCCTCGCCGTCGCCGGCATTGGCGATTCTGTCCGCGCTGACCTCGCCGCCGGGGACAAGCGCCTCGGCCATAAACTCCGGGCTCTTGCCCATGCGCAGGGTGCGCACGGCGCTTTTGAGGTTCGCGGAATCGGCCAAAATGCCGATATAGCCGTCAAGATACGCGCTCTCAAGCTCTCCCGCGAGTGCGCGAAGCTCGGCGAAATACGCCTTGTCGAGGATGAAGTCTGCAAGCTGGGGGTTCGCCGTGCGGGCGAGGACGCCCTTGGCCTCCTCAATCGCCCCGCCGAGCACACTCGGCAGCTCGCTGAGCTTTTCGTCGAAATAGCAGCGCGTCAGCTTCTCCGGCGCCACGCGCCCGGAGCGGCTGAGCAGCCGGTCGGCATCCTGCCCCATGGCCTCGGCCTTGATGACGGCCTTGGCGTTGTGGTAATCATACTTGAGCTTGAACACGTCCACCGCGGCCTTGTCCGGCGCGAGCTTTTCAAGCTCGGCGAACACCTCGTCGCGGTGCGCGGAGAGATAGGCCTCTATCTCCTTTGCGCTCATCGCGGACATGTCGGCATAGCCGCAGTCCGTCAAGAGCTTTGCGCATTCGTCAAAGCTCGCCGCGTCCAGCATACGCTCGGCGCGCTCAAAGCTCAAAAGCTTGACCTCGCGCGCCCTCAGCATTGCCGACAGGCACAGGTATGCTTCTCTTTTACTTGACAATGTATTCCCTCCCTATATGGGGATTTGTCCGCCTCGCCATCAGGCGAAGAGGAGCTTGGCAACATCCGAGGACAGCTCGCCGCGCGCCAGCTCCACAAGAAGCTCGGCCGTGCAGTTGACCTCGACGCTGCCGCGGCGGAGGATAAGCCCGCCGGCGAAATCGCCCACGGTGTCGGAAAGCGTCAGCTTGCCGTCGGCAAGCGCGGCGTTCGCCGCCTTGACGACCTCGGCGCCGACGGCGGCCTTGTCGCGCGCGTTGAGGACGATTTCCTCGTCCCCGGCGACGGCGGCCTTGGCCGCGAGCGCGGCCAAAAATGCCACATATTCCTTCTCCGGCATTGCCACTATCGCGTCGAGCGCCTTGTCAAACGCCTCGGACACCATCTGCTGCTTGACGGCCAGCACGCCCTTTTTCGCCTCCATGCGGGCGATGCGATCCATGCTGTCCACCCTGTCCTGGCATTCGTTGACGCCCGCGCGAATCCGCTCGCGGTAAAGCTCTTTTGCCTTGGCGTCATATTCTGCCCGGATACCCGCGCACTGCTGCTCGGCCTGAGCGAGTATCGCGTCGGACTGCTCCTTCGCGTCGGAGCGGATATGCGCGATTATTTTTTCAGTGCCTTTCATAGTATCTCCTGTCTAAAAAGTAGTGTCTTTGATCTTATCAGATGGTGATGCCGGAGAGCATCATGAAGGACGCGAGAAGAGACAGAATGGCGTAGAACTCAACGGTGATGCAAAGGATCATGCCCTTGGACCAGTCGTCGGGCTTCTTGGCGAGGATGTTGACGGAGGCCGCGGCGACCTTGCCCTGCGCAATTGCGGACAGCAAACCGCCGAAGGCGATGGGCAGGCAGGCCATCATCACTTGCAGACCCTGCTGCACGGACATGTCGACACTCAGCTTCGAGAACGCGAGGAACCAAATAACAAAGCCGTAAAGACCCTGCGTGCCGGGGATGACCTGAAGAATCATCGCCTTGCCGAACTTGGCGGGATCTTCGGAGACGAGACCCGCGCCCGCTTCACCGGCGATGCCGGTGCCCTTTGCAGAACCGATGCAGGCCAAGAAGCCGGCCAAGCCCGCGCCGAGAAGACCGATGGCGTAACCGCCGATAGCGTTCAGAAATTCCATTTTAATTTCCTCCTGATTATGTATTTTGGTTTAATAAAGTGTTGGTTTAATTCTCTCTGGGTCTGACGTATTTGCTCTTTATTCTCAGCGGGTCGAAGGGCTTGCCGCCGTCCTCATAGAACTTGCCGAAGAACTCCAGGCACTGCAAGCGCAAGTCATGCACGAAGCAGCCCAAGATGTTCAGCCCGAAGTTGAGCGCCTGTCCGATGATGAAAATGAGCAAAAACACGATAAACGTCAGCACGTTCACGCCCGAAGAGTTTGCCGGCATGGCCGCAATGGTGTTGAACACCTGCGCCACGACGCTGCCCGCGAGCATGAGCGCCATGATACGCGAATAAGACAAAATGTCGCCGAACCAGCCGGTGAGCGTGTTGTAAATGCAGCCGACCGCCGCCGTCACCTTGCCGAAGCCCTTTACGCCGCGCCCCGCGCCGAACAGCAGCGCCACCGCGCCGATTATCAGCACCACGAGGCCGGGGGTGTAAAGCGCGTCGGTGACTCCGAGGAGCTTGAGCCCCATCATCACGCCACCGATGAGGATGACCCACAAGGGCGCTTCCTCGAAAAGCCCGTCGACGATGTGGCCGCGCTTGGCCTTGAGATAAAAGCTGACCGCCATGCCGCAGTTGAGGTGGATGACGCCGAGCACCATCGCCCCGTACAGCACCAAGCTGCTGTTTTCAACCGGGCTGAAAAGATACGGCAGACCCGCCCAGGTGCTTGCGGGGTTGAACATGTGCACCAGCTGATACGGCGCATCGCCGAAGAAGCCGCCCGTGAGCGCGCCCATGACGAAGGTGGATATCCCGCCGTAAAGCAGCAGCTGGCAGAACGCAAGCGAGCCGCCGCGCGGCTTGAGCTTGGACAGCGCGACTATCGCCGCCGCTATCATCACAAGGCCGTAGCCCATGTCCGCCATCATCAGCCCGTAGAACAAGATGAAAAACGGCGCCATCAGCGGGTTGGGGTCGACCGAGCCGTAGGCCGGCAGGGAGTACATGTTCGTGACCATGTTCAGCGCGTTGGTGAGCTTGTTGTTTTTCAGCGACACGGGGACGGATTCATACTCGTCCTCGGTCGGTTCGCGGCTGTCCCACGCGCAGTCGTATTTTTCAAACACACGCGCAAGCTCGTCCTCGCGCGCCTCCGGCATCCAGCCGGAGATGAGCAGCGTCGATTCCGTGCCGTAAAGCCGACCCTCGGCCTCGGCCACGCCCAGCTTTGTGCTCACGCGGTCGTAGGCGAGCTTCAGCTCGTCGCGGCGGACGCTTTCGCCCTTAATGGCCTCTTCGCAGGCCTTCTTTTCGTCGGCAAGCTCTCTCAGTGCCGTCTCGGCCTCGGTGAGGGTTTGGCGCGCGGTGGTCTTCACCCCGGCAAAACCGGCGGGGGCGAAGGAGTATGTACGCAAAACGTCCTGAACCTCGTTGAAGCCCTCTTTGGCGCACACCACGGCGACATAGCGGCTCAGCTTGTCCTCGAACACGCGGAAAACCTCCGCCTCTTCGCAAGCCTCGCTCACCGCCGCGTCGACGGCGTCAAGCTCCGTTTTGATCGGGAAAGAGCCGAGGAGCACATTTGCCCTCTGCGTGCCTTCCATGCCCAGCGGGATGTCCAGCTCCAGCCAGGGCTTGACGGATTCCGCCAAGGCTCTCTGCCGCCCTTCCTCGGCGCGGATGCGCTTGATGCGCTCGTCCGAGGCCTCGATGCTCTCCGCCAGCTTCAGCGCGGCGGACAGCCCCTTGTCGTCCAGCAGAACGCCGGGGGCGACTTCGGGCGCGGCGGAAAGGAGCTTGGATTTGACAGGCGCGAACTCGTCGAGCACGGCGATGGCGTGGCCGAGCGAGGTCTGCTGAGTTTTAAGCGCGGTCACACCCGCGTCCTCGCGGCGCAGGCTCTCGCAAACCTCGGACGCGGCGACCTCGTCGCCGATTTCCGAAATCTCGACACAGCCCAGCCTCGTCAGCTCGCGCAGCAGCGCGTCCTTTTTCGAGCGGACAGCCAGCACAGAGAGCTTTTTCATTTTTACAATGGCCATCTTAGCTGTTCACTATCCTTTCCACTACTAGAGTTGCTGCTTGAGAAAGCTTTGCCTCGGCCTGAGCGCGAAGTGCAGCCTTGTCGCTCTCAAGTGCCTTTGAAAGGCTCGACGCGGCCTCCATGGCCTTTTCGTCGGCCTGACGGCGAAGCTCTGCGACCTCGGTTTCCGCCTTCTCCGCCGCGGCGGACAACGCAAGCTCACCCGCCGCCTCGGCGTCGATGAGCATCTGCCTTGCCTTTGCCTCGGCCTGAGCCACGGTGGTTTTCGCCTCGGCCTCTGCCTGAGTAATGCCGGCTATTGCCTCAAATGACACGCCCTCACCTCCTTTTTCGTCTTTTTGTATGCTTTTCGATACTGTCTCGCGCGCGGCGAAGCCGCGCACCTAACAATATCTTAATATTACCGCAAGTGCGTCCCTCTTTCAAGCTGAAAATGCCCGTTTTTCATGACAAATTTGCTACATTCCCGTAAGATAAAAAACTAACAAGCGCCATTGGGAAAATCGGCCGCCCCACACGCGAAAACGCCGCCTGACATCGACCCTTTCGCCGCGCGAAGCCGGCCCGGAACAAACACCTAGCGAATCTATAGTTATTATTATGTCACGGCGTTAGTTAAATGTCAAACTTTTTTGCTTTTTAACGCATTAAATGAAATAAATTTCGGCAGTCTTGTGAATATGACCCCAAGACCGCCGAAATTTTTTGACAATTTGACAAAAGCCCCACCCCGCCCGGTTGTGGAAACACGCACGGAATGTAAAGAAAAATTGACGAAACCCATTGATTTTGCAAAGAAAAGTTTGCAAACCGCGCCGCTGGGCGCTCACGGAGCTGCCACGGTTATTCTCTCCTGCCTGCCGCTGTCGGCGTTGAGGTGGATTATCACCTTTTTCTCGCCGTCGGTGCAGCTGACTTCATAGCAGGGTATTGCCCGGCCGCCCTCCGAGCGGATGACCACGCGGCGCACATCGCCCGCGTCAAGCCCCGCAGGGGCGAGCGCGGCTGCCTCGCTCTCGCCGACGCTCCACGCGCTCTCCGCCGTTTCGGTGGTGTACGCCGTCGCGTCGAAGGCGCACACCGCGCCGTCGTCCAGCGCGACGGCGACGACTATGGCGTCGTCGATATACACCGCGCCCTCCCGCTCGTCGGCAAAGCGCATGCGCGCCATGCCGCCGTAGGCTTCATAGCTTTCAAGCGTCAGCCCCGCATAGCCGCGCTTTTGCAGAAATTCATGCGCCGCGCGCTGCGCCTCGGCGCGCGTCAGCTTTTCCTCTTCGACCAGCCGCTCGCGCCCAAGGGTCAGCACGCCGCTCTCCCCCACTGTGACCAGCGCGTCCCCGGCGGCGTAGCATTTCACGCCGCCCGCGCCGTCGTAGGCGTAGGCAAGGCGCACCTCGGCCGGGCTCACGCCCGCAAACGCCGCCGCCACGGCCAGCTTCTCCGCGTCGGACAGCTTTTTCGCGCCCACCGACGCCGCCGCGACGCTCCGCGCGCCGTAACGCCCGTCGTATTTGGGCGACGCGCGGCGCGGGAACTCATCCTCCACGCGCAAAAGCTCCGCGCTCACGCGCCCGCTCTCGCCGTCGAGGCCGATGTTCATCGGCCGTATCTCGCGCGAATCCATCTCCACCGCCCCGTTGTGATACTCCGTTTGAAGCGCGCGCAGCGACTCTGTCAGAGCCGAGGCGAGCTTGTCCAGCTCGCGGAGCGTCTCGCGCTCAGCGTCGGTGAAGTCCGCCTCGCCGCTGCCCGCGCACAGCGCGCGGGCATAATCCGCCGTCTCGTTGAAATAGCCCGCTATGCGCTCCAGCTCGTGCGTGGCAAAGGGCAGGGTGCTCATCGCGCTCTCGGCGGCGAGCGCCGAGGCGTAAACCTCCGCGCACAGCCGGGCGCGCATGCCGCCGTCGGTGGCGTACACCGCGCGCGAGAGCGCCGCGCTCATGCCCTCGGCGGCGGTGACGGTCTCCTCCAGCGCCTCTGAGGCGCTGTAATGCGCGGCGAGGCGATAGGTCGCGAGGTTTCGCCTCGCGACGAAAAGCAGCACCCCCAGCACCGTGATAATCGCGGCGGCGAACACCGCCGCGACGATGACGGCCTTTCTCTTCCCACTCATCGCGTTCATCAGCCCGACCTCCGAAAAAATAATCTCTCTTCTGATTATTCTCGGAAGAGAGATTGTTTATGCGTGATTTGATTTTTATGCGCTTATGCGAGCTTTTCCAGCGCGATATTCATGCGCCGCAAAGTCTCCTCGCGGCCGAGTATGCGGCAGATTTCCACCGCGCCGCCGGGCGTAACGGCCTTGCCGGCCGCCGCGATGCGCACCGGCCACATCACCTTGGCGTTCTTCGCGCCCGTGGCCTCGGCGTAATTCACCATCGCGGCCATGATGTGCTCATCGTCCCACGCCTCAAGCCCCTCGAACACGCTCACAAGCGCCGTCAGTACGGCCTTGGAAGACTCGGCGTCGGACTTGGACTTTTTGTGCGTGAACAGCTCAACGGAGTATTCCGGCAGGGCGTCGAAGAAGTCCACCTTCTCCGGAATGTCGGTCAGCACCTCGGTGCGCTGCTGCAAAAGCGCGGCGATTTCGGCGGCGGAATAGGCCGGGTTTTTCACGCTTTGGCGGATGTACGGCTCGGCCACGGCGGCGAACGCCTCCGCGCTCATCGCGCGGATATACTCGCTGTTGAAATAGCGCAGCTTTTCAATGTCGAATATCGCGGGGGATTTGGATATGCCGGAGAGGTCGAACGCCTCTTTCAGCTCGTCGAGGGAGTAAATCTCGCGCTCGCCGCGCGGGCTCCAGCCGAGAAGCGCGACATAGTTGAGTATCGCCTCGGTGAGATAGCCCTGCGCCAGCAGGTCTTCATACGACGGGTCGCCGTGGCGCTTGGACATCTTGTTGTGCGCATCGCGCATGACCGGCGAGCAGTGCACGTATTTCGGAATATCCCACCCGAAGCCCTCATACAAGAGGTTATACTTCGGCGCGGAGGAGAGATACTCGCTGCCGCGCACGACGTGGGTGATGCCCATGAGGTGGTCGTCCACCACGTTTGCGAAGTTATATGTCGGCAGGCCGTCGCGCTTTATGAGCACCTGGTCGTCCAGCGTGGTGTTTTCCACCGTGATGTCGCCGAAAATCTCGTCGTGGAAGGTGGTCGTGCCCTCGTGGGGGATGCGCTGGCGGATGACGTAGGGCTTGCCCTCGGCGGCGAGGCGGTCGGATTCCTCCGCCGTCATGCTGCGGCAGGGGTCGTCCGCGCGGTCAAAGTCGCCGGTGTCCTCCTCGCTGGCGGCCTTTTCGCAAAAGCAGCGATAGGCATGCCCGCGCTGAACCAAAAGCTCGGCATATTCCTTGTAAAGCGGGCGGCGCTCGGTCTGGATATACGGCCCTACGGGGCCGCCGACGTCCGGGCCCTCGTCGTGCTCAAGGCGGCACTGCGCCATCGTGCGGTAAATAATGTCCACCGCGCCCTCGACGAGGCGGCCTTGGTCGGTGTCCTCAATGCGCAATATGAATTTGCCGCCGTTTGCGCGCGCGATGAGATAGGTGTAAAGCGCCGTGCGCAGGTTGCCCACGTGCATATATCCCGTGGGGGAGGGGGCGAAACGCGTGCGCACCTCGCCCTGCGGAATGCGCGCCTCCATCTCCTCAAACCACTGCATGTCTTTCATGTTTGTGCTCCTTCTGCCGCGCGCCGAGGGCGGCGCGGCGTGTCATATTTCCCGCGTCGGGGCGGTTGAAAGCGCCCCGGCGTGACTTTTTTCCCGTTACACTATAATAATTTGTATTTTTACTGTTGTCAAGTGAGACTTATTCTGCTAAAATAGATAGGCTAAAATTATAATGTCACACTATGTGCTTTTTTGCATGGCGCTTTCCCTCGGCCTTTCGGCCTTATATATATCACACTTCCGAAACGGAGGAAACAAAAATGGACAACACCGCTGCCGGCATCATCACACCGAACGCAGCCCCCGCCCCGGCCAAGAAGGTCATGTTCTCCGGCATTCAGCCGTCGGGCGATCTGCACCTGGGCAGCTACCTGGGCGCGCTGAAAAACTGGGTGGAGTTGAGCGATGAGTATAACTGCTATTACTGCATTGTGGACATGCACTCCATCACCGTGCGCCAAAACCCCGCCGAGCTTCGCCGTCACTCCATGGCGCAGCTGGCGCAGTACATCGCCTGCGGCCTCGACCCGCAGAAGAACACCCTGTTCATCCAAAGCCATGTGCACGAGCACGCCGAGCTCGGCTGGGTGCTCAATTGCTACACCATGTTCGGTGAGCTCAGCCGCATGACCCAGTTCAAGGACAAAAGCGCGAAAAACGCCGACAACATCAACGGCGGCCTTTTCACCTATCCCACGCTCATGGCGGCGGACA
>CAZUSM010000041.1:0-11949 GCA_964623675.1 uncultured Oscillospiraceae bacterium | reverse complement strand
GATATACGCCGGGGTCTCTTCCTTGCTCTCGTCGGTCTTGGCGGCGGAGTCGCCGTTGCCGCAGGCACAGACGGTGAACGCCATCAGCAGCGCCAGCACAAGCGCGGAGAGTCGTTTGAGTGTGTTTTTCATGTTTGGCCTCCTTGGTAGGTGGTGATATACAGTATTCCATGCCCGGCGCGATTCTATCACGCCGCCCCGCGGCGTGTTGCCGGGGTCGTGCGTTCGCGCCGCCGCGCGGCGCGACAGCTTGGGGCGCAGCCGGGCGTTGCGGGGCTGGGCGTTCGCGCCGCCTCGCGGCGCGACAGCTTGGAACGCAGTCGGGTGTTGCGGGGCTTGCGGTGCGCCCGCGCCGGGCGCACTGCGCCGTCCGCTATTGTAGACGAGCGGGGCGAAAAAAAGTTCACGCATTTTGCGAAAAAAGAAAATTTTTTCGTCGCGTCCGTACTATCCCGCTTAGTACGGTTAAGTATACACAGGTTAGGGGTGTATGTCAAGGGGGCAGGCATAGAGATACCCCCGGCCGTTTCCGTGGCGGAACGGCCGGGGGTGTGCTCACTCGCCCAGGCGGGACATTACTGCGGCGTAGTCCGGGACGGAGGAGATTCCGCCGTGGGTTTCGGTGGAGATTCCGGCGGCGGTGGTGGCGAAGCGGGCGACGTGGGCAAGCTCGTCGGCGGTGAGGGCGGCGGGGTCTTTGCCGGTTTTCAGCAGGGCGAACATCGCCGAGCCGCCGAAAATGTCCCCCGCGCCGGTGGTGTCGACAGGCTTCACCCCGGCGAGCGCGGCCGCACGGCCGCTGACGCGCGCGGTTTTGTACACGCAGCCGTCCGCCCCGCAGGTGACGAACACGAGCTTGACGCCGAAGGCGTCAAGAATATGCCGCGCGCCCTTTTCCGGCGTAAGGCCGAACAAAAACTCGACCTCTTCATCGCTTATCTTGACCACGTCGGCGTGGGCAAGCCCCCACAGCATTTCGCGCTTGGCGTCGTCAAGCGAGCGCCAGAGCGGCTTGCGGAGATTCGGGTCAAAGCTGATTAGCTTGCCGCGCGCGGCGGCGTATTCCACGGCGCGATAGGTCGCGCTTCGGGCGGGCTCATCGGTGAGGGAGAGCGTGCCGAAGTGCAAAACGCGGGCGGCGTCAATGATGTCATATCTCAGCTCGTCGGCGGCGAGCTGTGTGTCCGCGCCGGGCTTGCGCGAGAAAGAGAACTCGCGGTCGCCGTGCTCGTCGAGCGTGACGAAGGCGAGGGTGGTGAAAAACTCATCCGTGGTCACCATGCCGTCGGTGGCTATGCCGGCCTTGCGTAGTGTGGCGAGCAGGCGCTCGCCGAACGCATCCGCGCCGACCTTGCCGAGCATGGCGGTCTTCGCGCCGAATTTGGAGAGCGCGGCGAGGTAATTGGCAGGCGCGCCGCCGGGGTGCGCCGCCATGACGGGGTAGCCGTCATCACCGGCGGCTTGGTGGGTGAAGTCAATCAAAAGCTCGCCGAGCGCAACAACGTCGTACATGCTTTTCACCTCACGAAAGGCGGCGACGCTTGCCGTCGGCGGGCGGAATGTACCCGTACTCAATCTCCGGGCGGATCTCTTTCAGGCGGGCGTGGATGCGGTCTACGTCCTTTTCCTCGTCGAAAATGAGGTTTGCAAACTCCGCGCCGTCATGCACGAGGATGAGGCGATAATAGTGAATGATGGGGCCGTCATCCGGCGCGCACTCGCTGATGCGCGTGAACGTGCGGTCAATATACTCATACGGGACATAGTACTTCTTGCCGAGGTCGCGATAATATAGGCAGAGCTCGCCGAGGCGCACGCGGCCGATGGCCTCGGCGGCGTTATAGTCGTCGACATGCGCGGCGTCGTCGACGTACTTTTTGTCAACGCCCTTGAATTTCAGCTTTCCGAATCCGAACATGATGGCTTACCCGCCTTTCCGAACAAGACTTTGTCATACCACCCGCGCGGGAAGCGGCGGGCGATGAACGTGCCGACGAAGCCGCCGATGAGACCGGCGATTATGCCGCCGAGGACGTCGGACGGGAAGTGGACGCAAAGATAAATGCGCGCGATGCCCATGAGCACGGCGAAAATATACGCCGTCCAGCTCCAGCGCCTGTCGCCCACGAGAAACACCGCCGTCATCGACGCGAAGGCCGCCGTGGTGTGCCCGGAGGGGAAGCTGTTGTCGCTTTCCATGTTCTGCCCGACGAGCAGCCACAGCTGATAAAATATGCTGCTTTCATCGGCATAGGGGCGCGGGCGCGCGATGAGCGGCTTGAGGGCGCAGTTTGTGATGAGCGCGCCGACGGCGAGCGCGAGCGCCATGGCCGTGCCGTAACGCCGCGTGGGCTTGAAGAGCAGGAGAATGAGCGAAATGGTGATGAGCGGGAGACCGCCCTTGCCGAAAAGCGAGATGAACTCGAAAAACGGCGTGAAGAACCCACCGCCGAAGTTATAAAGCTCATGCACGGCGAGGGTGATGCTTTGGTCAAAGGTCGCGAACACTGTGTTCAGCCACAGTGCGGCTGCGGTGATATTCATAGTCAGATTACCTCCGATTTTATTCGCCTATATAATAACACATTTGCGCGCCCGGCGTCTACCGCAAATTGAATATATGCCCGGTTTTGGCGCAAACTAGCGGTGATCTCAATTTTTGAATTTGGAGGCAAAAGCATGAAAAAAACCGCAATTTCAATCTGCGCGGCGGTGCTGGCGGCGGTGATGTGCGCGTCGCTCGGCGCAGGCGCACTGGCCGAGGGCACTGCCCCCGTGGCGGAAAACTTGGAACTGAAAACCTATCAAAACACCTCCGTGGGCGGGTGCTTGAGCGCCTACGACGCCGACGGCGGCGCGCTGGAATACACCATCACGACCCAGCCCGTCAAGGGCACGATTGAGCTGGGCGAGGACGGCTGCTTCGTCTACACCCCGCGCGAGGGCAAGCGCGGGCGCGATTACTTCGGCTATAAGGCCACGGACGAGCAGGGCGAGGTGTCGCAGGAGGCCACGGTGATAATCAAAATCGAAAAGGCCAAGCGCGAGGTGATGTACTCCGACATGCGCGGGCGCGCGGACGAGTACGCCGCCGTGGCGCTCGCCCAGCGCGGCATATTCACCGGCGAGCAATTCTGCGGCGAATACTGCTTCAACCCGGACAAAACCGTGACTCGCGGCGAGTTTTTGACGCTGTGCATGGCCGTTTCGGGCGCAGAGCCGGTGGGGGCGGTGCTGTCCACGGGCTATGCCGATGACGCGGCCATGCCCGTGTGGATGAAGGGCTACGTCGCGACGGCGGCCATGCGCGGCGTGGTGGACGGCGGCGCGTTCGCCACCGCCTTTGAGGCGGAAAAGCCCATCACCGAGGCCGAGGCCGCGCTCATGCTCGACAAGGCCATGGGCGTGACGAGCGTGTCATACGTCGCGCTTGACGAAACGCTGTCCCCCGACGCCGCACAGGCCTGCGCCAATCTCACGGCCTGCGGCGTCATCGAGGGTGAGGTGAACCCCGGCTATCTCACCCGCAGTTCCGCCGCCAAAATGCTCATCAACGCCCTTGAGGTCTTGGAAAGCCGCAAGTGAAGTTGCTGTTATAATAGAAACTGCGCACCGCGTTTGCATTGCGGTGCGCAGTTTTTGTTCGGTTTTCATTCGTACAGGCGCTCCAGCTCGTGCTGGATTTCCTCGGCCTTTTTGATTTGCTCGTTCAGATTCCACTTGCCGATGTTCACGCCGTCGCGCATAAACATCGAGCCGCACTGGTGGAAATAAAACTCGATGTCCCGCTCCTTGGCTTCCAAGAAGAGCGACTTGACCCAATCGTATTCAATCGGGCGCACGACGTTTTTCGCCGCCCACTCCCCGCCGACGTTCACGCATTTGATGAGCCCCGTGTCGAGGTATTTGCCCAGCGTGATGGGCGCGATGAGCGGCGAGCAGAACACCTCGCGGTGCTTGAGCGGGGCGTCCAAAAAGTGCGGGAGGCGCTTGTCCGCCATTTCCTGATTCTCGATGGAAATGCTCAGGTGGAAGTGCTCCCACCCCTCGCCCCAGTCGGGCGGCAGCGCGGCCTTTATCCTCTCCGGGCGCTTGGTGGTGGTGACAAAGATGCAGTCCTTGCGGCGGCGGATAAAGTCCCAGCAGCCGCCGCGCCATTCGTCGGCGTCCTCGATGAAAAAGTCGGAGGAGAAGCACAGCTTCACCAGCGAGCCGGGCGGGCAGTCCTTGTCCTTCAGCTCGTAGGTGGTCTTGCCCTTTGTGATGACGGTGGTGTCGCGGCCGTAGCGTTGATCCATTTTGTACACAAAGCAGTTTTGACAGCCGGGGCTGGCCCTTTTGCACCCGTGCCACGGGTTCCAAGCGATTGCATTGTCAATCTGCGCGTTTTGCATGAAAACACCTCCGTGAAGTTTTGTTGACACATTATATCACAAACCCGCCGCCAAAACAACAAGCACGCGCCGCAATAAAACGGCGCGCGCTCTTTGAAAAGGAGGTAGTTGACATATAGAGGTCAAGCCCTGTCCTTCGTCCCGAAGTCTTTGACCACGTCGATGAGGTTTGAGGAGATGGTGGTGGTGATGAGGGAGAAGAAGATGCGGGAAAAGGGAATGTACGTCAGCGAGAGGAGCAGCACCGTCACGTCTGCAAACAGATACGCGCGGGAGAGCTTCCAGTGGAAAAGGTTTGCGATGGTGAGGGCGAGGGCGTCGTCACCGCCGCCGGAGCCGCCCTGGCGGATGATGAGGCCGAAGCCCACGCCGACGAATATGCCGCCGAGTATCGCCGCGGCGAGCGGGTGCGCCGACAGGTCGGGCAGCATCGGCGGGAACGCCTCCCACAGCTTATAAAAGCCGGACACGCACAGCGTGGCCACGGCGGACAGCTTGATGAAGCCCCAGCCGAGGAATTTGAACGCGAAAAAGTAGCACAGCGCGTCCAAAATCGGCGTGATGTACGCCGGGGATATGCCCAGCCAGTGCTCAACCAGCAGCATCAGGCCGATGATGCCGCCCTCGGTGATGTTGGTGCGCTGGTGGATATTGTGAATGCCGAAGGTGCATATCATCGCGCCCAGCACGATGAACACCAGCTTGCGCAGGGTGACCCCCTCGGCCAGCTTAACAAAAAAGGACTTTGCGCGGGATTTCAATTGCCGATTCTCCTTGTCAATATGGTGGTACTATAATATACCTTATAGCAGGAACAAGGTCAAGCCCCATTGGGGCAACGGTGCACTCCCCCGCTCAGTCTTTATACGCGACGGTGTATATGCCTACCTGCTCGAATTTGTAGCCGGAGGCGGGGAGGGTGCCGAGGGGGTTGCCTTGGGGGATTATATAGGCACCTTGGGGGTCGGGGGCGTAGGGGTCGAGCCAGAAATAATAATTCTCAAAGCTGAGGGCGTGGAGATACGAGGTGGGGAAATGCAGATACTCCACGCTTTCGCGAAAGTCCGTGACCGGGGTTTGGGTGTAAAAGAGCACCTTGGTGTAAAACTCGTTTTGGTCGAGATAGATGCGCTCGCCCTTTTGCTCGGCAAGCTCCAAGGCGTCTTCAAGCCCGGCGGAAAAATGCTCGCGCGTTTTCACCTCATACTCGGTGAAATAATAGCTTTCAAAGCCCGCAAAGAGCACGAGATACGCCGCGGCAAGCATTCCCGCCGCAGGACGCCACGAAAAACAGGACACATAATGCACGCCAAGCGCAATCAGAATGACCAGCGGGATGAAAAAGACGTTGAACTTGGTGGCGTTGCCCTTGATGAGCAGCAAAAGCGGCAGACACCCCACAAGCTGCACCAGCAGCAGCGCCGCGGGGCAATAGGCGCGCGACTTATGCGCGCGCACAAGCTCGCGCACGCAAAAGACGAGGCCGAGGAGCGCAAAGGGCATGGAGGTGTAATAAAACAGGCCGTATTTATCCGGGCTGGAGTAAATCCAGCCGTCGTTTTGCTCGATGAATATTTGCTTGAAAATCTCCAGCTTGCGCGCCTTTTCGTCGAGTGAAAGGTCGCCGCTGCGCATATAATAAAGCTTGGGAACGGAGAAATAAGGCGTGATAATCTCGTCAATCCAGCCGTAATTGACCGCGAGGAACAGCAGCAGCGGCAGGGCGAGGACAAAGAGAATGAGCACGGAGAAAACCGCGTGGCGGTCAAGGCGCAGCTTGCCGCGACAGGCGCAATAGGCAACCTGCACCGCGAGCATGAGCGGCACGAACGGCCAAATAGTGGCGTAAGCATAAAGCGAGAGGCCGTACATCAGCGCGGAGAGCGGGAGAAAACGCGGGTTTTCAGTGCCGCACACAAAAAAGTACAGCCCGAAGAGCAAAAAGCCCGGCGCGAGATTCGACTCCAAGCCCCAGCGGGACATGATGATATGCCACGGGCAGACGGCGAGCATCAGCATGGCCATAAGCCCAGCGCGCTCGTTCACCGTGCGGCGCACAAGGCCGTAAACCGCCGGGAGGCTGAGGCAGGCGACAAGCGCCTGCGGCAGGCGCACCGCCCACACTTCAAGGCCGAAAAGCGCGATGAAGGGCATCATGAGATAAGTCTCCAGCGCGTTCATGCCGCTGCCCCACGCGATGAGATAAACGGGGTTATGATACCCGGCGGTGTCGATGCCGTAATTGAGGAGCGAAAACGCCTCGTAAGCGGCAAAGGCCTCGTCTTGATTGATCCCATCGGGCACAGCGCCGAGGCGAACAAGCCGCGCGAGCACACCCAGCGCGAGAATGAGCCAAAAGAGCGCACGGCGCGTGCGCGGGTTGTCGAAAAAGGCGATATATTTATTTTCAAGCGAATGCGTCATATAATCATACGCTCCCGAAATCATTTTACCCACCGATTATACCGCATTCGGCGGCGCATTTCAATCGCGCGGGCGGGGGAGAATAAAAATTAACAGTTAATTATTGATGTTTGGCGCCGGGTGTGATATCTTGGGCGCGGCAAGTACTATTGAATCGGAGTGAAATGCAATGAGCCGTCAAGAGGCTATTGACCAGTTTGCCCGCGCAGTCAAGTCCGGGCAAAAATATTACAAGGCCGCGCTTTCGCGCGGCGAGCACCCCTATCCCCCGGTGCTGGACGACATGCTGGACGAATCCACCATCGTCGGCCGGGCGAACATCGGGGTGATCAACATCCCGTCCGAGCTCATCGTCGGGACGAAAACCGCCGGGCGCGTGTCTGCGCTGGCGGGGAACTTCATGCCCATTTTGGAGGAGGACTCCGAATTCGGCGCGAAGTGGATAAGCCTGTGCGAGGCGCATTTGAGCGAGGAGGGCATACGCGACCCAGTCAAGTGCTTTGAGTATTTGGGCAGATTCTATGTGCAAGAGGGCAACAAGCGCGTGAGCGTGCTGAAAAGCTATGACGCGCCGACGATACCGGGCAGCGTGACGCGCCTCGTGCCGGAGTATTCCGCAGACCACACGGTGCAGGTATACTATGAATTCATGCACTTTTATCAGCTTTCGCGGCTGTACACGATATCGTTCCGGCATCGGGGGCAATACGCGCGCTTGCAGGCGCTTTTGGGCTTTGACGAGGAACGCGAGTGGACGGACAAGGAGCGGCTGGGCTTTTCGGCGGGATTTTCGCATTTTCGTCAGGCCTTTGAAAAGCTGAACGCCGCGGCGCGACTCGACGTGACGGCGGCGGAGGCGCTTTTGGTGTGGCTGGAGGTCTATCCGTTTTCGGCGATAAAGGAGCAGACTATGCCGGAGCTGACGAAGGCGCTCGGCGCGATATGGACGGACATCGAGGCGCTGACCGAGCCCGAACCCATCGAGGTCAGCACAGAGCCGGACGAGCGCGACAAGAGCCTGCTGTCAAAGCTAATCAGCGTGGCGCGGCCGGAGCATTTGAGCGTGGCGTTTATCTACGCCTTTGATCCGGTGAAAAGCGCGTGGACGCGCGCGCACGAGCACGGGCGCGAATACCTCATCGACAAGCTCGGCAACAAGGTGCGGGCGAAGGTGTTCGAGGCGTATAACGGCGATTTTTACGGCGCGATGACGGACGCGGTCAACGAGGGCGCGCAGGTCATATTCGCCACGACGCCGCACATGATTGACGCCGCGCGGCGCATCGCCGCCGAACACAGCGGCGTGAAGGTGCTCAACTGCGCGCTGTCGCTGCCGTACACGGGCGTGAGAATGTACTATGCGCGCATATACGAGGGCAAGTTCATCACCGGAGCCGTCGCCGGGGCTATGGCCGAGGGGGACACCGTCGGGTACATCTCCGACTACCCCATTTTCGGCGTCCCGGCGAGCATAAACGCATTCGCGCTGGGCGTGCGGCTGACAAATCCGCGCGCGCGGGTGAAGCTGAGATGGACGTGCACCCCCGGCGACCCGCTGGCGGATTTCCTCAGCGAGGGCGTGAGCGTGATATCCAATCGCGTGGCGACCAACCCCATCAACGCGCACTGGGCGCTGGAATGGGGCACGTACATGATGGGCGAGGACGCGTCGCTTGTCCCCCTCGCCGTCCCCTGCTGGCACTGGGGTCGGTTTTACGAAAAGGTGATACGCAGCATGTTCTCCGGCGCGTGGAACGACGCGCCCGACAACCGCGCAATCAACTACTGGTGGGGCATGGACACGGGCGTGACAGACGTCCAGCTCAGCCCGTCGCTGCCCGACGGTGTGCACACGCTGGCGGACATTCTCAAAAAGGGGCTTATCAGCGGCGCTGTGACTCCGTTTTCCACGCGCATCACAGACCAAAACGGCATTTTGCGCTGTGACGGCAAGCGCGAGCTGAGCGCGGAGGAAATCATGCGCATGGACTGGCTGTGCGACAACGTGGACGGCACACTGCCCGCGTTCGATGAGCTTTTGCCGCGCTCGCAGGGGCTGGTGCGGCTTCTGGGGATATACAGAAATGAGCTACCGCCGGAGAAGGAGGCCAAGCAGCTATGAAAATACTCACCCTCGCCGACGAGGAAAGCAGCTATCTGTGGGATTTCTACAAGCCCGGCCACCTAGCCGGGATAGACCTGATTCTCTCCGCAGGTGACCTGAAGTCGAGCTATTTGAGTTTTCTTGTGACGATGGCGAACAAGCCGCTTATATACGTCCACGGCAACCACGACGGCAATTACGCCGCCCACCCGCCGGAGGGCTGCGACTGCGCGGAGGACAAGCTGCTCATCGTCAACGGCCTGCGCATACTCGGCCTCGGCGGGAGCGCGCTTTATAACCGCGGCCCGCATCAATACTCCGAGCGGCAAATGCAGCGGCGCATTCAGCGCATGAGTTTGAAAATAATGCGCGCGGGCGGGGTGGACATCGTGCTGGCGCATTCGCCCGTGCGCGGCTACGGCGACATGGACACCGTGACCCACCGGGGCTTCGAGGCGTTCATACCGCTCATTGAAAAGTACAAGCCCAAATATTTTGTGCACGGGCACGTGCACAAAAGCTATTCCGGCGTGGGCTTTGAGCGCGTGCGTCAGCTCGGCGAGACGAAGCTTATTAACGCCGGGGGCAGATACATAATCGACACAGATTTGATATAAGCACTCTCGAAAACAAATATACGTAGATGGCATAGAAATACCGCCGAGGCTGACGCCTCGGCGGTACTTGTTATTGAGTTATGGCGTTAATGCTTCAATTAACCCTCAACGCGGCCGAACTGGCAGTCGTTGTTGCCGGAGTCGGTGATCCACATCTCAAGCATGTTGATGGGGTCGTTGAAGTCGGCGAGCCAACCCTCGCGGGCAAAGTCGAAGTGACCGGCCTTGCGCTCTTCGAGGAAGACGTTCCAGTCAACGGACTGGATGGTCATCTGGATGCCGATGGCGCCGAGGTCCTGCTGCATGCACTCAGCGGCTGCAACGTGGCCGGTGCCGTTGTTGGTGAGGTACTCGACAACGATGGGAGTCTCGGCGGAGAGCATGCCGTTGTCATCGAACTTGTAGCCGGCAGCCTTCAGCAGGGTGCGAGCCTCTTCGAGAGTGCCTTCGTAATCATCGTTGATGGCGTACGGATCGTAGTAGCCCTGCTCGACGACTTCGGTCTTGAAGGTGCCGCCGTTACCGTCGGCCATGCCGTAAGGAATGAAGGCGTTGGCGGGGAGCTGACCGCACTGGCCGACGTTCTCGGCGATGTAGTCACGGTCGATGAGGATGGAGAAGGCCTTGCGCATGCAAGCGGCCTGCTCAGGGGTCTTGTCGGCGAACAGCTCGCTCTTGCAGTTGAAGGCGGCGTAGTAAGTGCCGAGGTTGTCAACAACGTAGAACTCCGGAGTGCCGATGAGGTTCTGGACTTCGCTGTTGGGGACGGTGTCGATCATGTCGACGTCGCCGGCGTTGTAAGCGGCGAAGATGGCGGTGTCGTCAGCGGAGAGCATGAACTCGATCTTCTCGATCTTGACGCTGTCAGCGCCGTACCAGTACGGGTTCTTCTCGTAGGTCATGGAAACGTCGTGCTCCCAAGCGGTGCAGACGAACGGGCCGTTGCCGACGAAGCCGGCATCCTGGCACCATGCGCCGGGTGCGGTCTCCCAGCCGGAGGCAGCCTCAACAGCGGCCTGCTTGACAGGGAAGAAGGTGGGGAAGGCCATGAGGTCTTCGATGTAGGCGCAGGGGTAAGCGAGGGTGAAGGTGAGGGTGGTGGCGTCGGTGGCGGTGACGGCGAGGTCATCGGGGTAGCCGACGAAGTTTGCGAAGAAGTAGCCGTAGTCGGCAGCGGTCTGGGTGGCGGCAGCGCGCTTCCAAGAGTACTCGAAGTCGGCAGCGGTCAGGTCAGAGCCGTCGCTCCACTTCAGACCCTCTTTGAGGGTGACGGTGAAGGTGCAGCCGTCCTCGGACACTTCGTAACCGGTGGCGCAGGCGGGCTCGGTCTTGCCCTCGGCGTTGTAGGTGTACAGGCCGGAGAAGTTGGCAGCCGCGAGGCAAGCGCCGTCAACGGAGCTGTTGAGTGCGGGGTCGAGGTAAGCGGGCTCGGAAGCGAGGTTGGCGCGGAAGGTGGTGGAGCCGTTGCTCATCTCAACAGTGTGGAAGAACTTGGTGCCGAACACGTTGGAGTACATGCCGGTGACGTAATCCTTCTGCATGTAAAGGTCGTTGTAGAAGTACAGCGGGAGCACGCAGTAGTTGGACATGAGAACGTCCTCAGCCTCGTGCATGAGCTCGGTGCGCTTGGCGAAATCAGTCTCGGCATAGATCTGGGCGATCATGTCGTTGTACTGATCCCACTCATTGAGCGGATCGATGAACGCATCGCTGACGAGGTCAGCGGCGGTGGGGATTTCCTCCTCGGCTGCCGGGGCTTCTGCCGCGGGAGCTTCGGTGGCAGCGGTGCTGTTGCCGCAGGCGCACAGTGCGAACACCATGACCAGTGCAAGAAGCAGTGCTATTGCTTTTTTCATTATGTTTCCTCCTGATATATTCTAAACCTCTCGCCTGAGCCGCTTATGCGGCGCAGACGGCAAGAGATTTGCGGAAATTTGTGCGCGGCGCGCGCCGCGCGGGGACATGCGGTTTCAATCGGCTCACTTGTTGTGGCAGGCGACCATGTGGCCGCCGCCGCGGTCGGTGAGCGTGGGGCACTCGGCGGCGCACTTTTCGGTGGCGTAGCGGCAGCGGGTGCGGAACGGGCAGCCGGTGGGCATGTTCAGCGGGCTGGGCACGTCGCCGGTGAGCACGATGCGCTGGCGCGAGCGCGCGATCTCCGGGTCGGGGATGGGCACGGCGGACAGCAGCGACTGCGTGTAGGGGTGGATGGGGTGCTCATTAAGCTCGTCCGCGTCGGCAATCTCGACAAGGCGGCCGAGGTACATGACGGCGATACGCTTGGCGATGTGGTGCACGACCAGCAGGTCATGCGCGATGAACAGATACGCCACGCCCAGCTTCTCCTGCAGCTCTTCAAACATGTTGATGACCTGCGCCTGAATGGAAACGTCAAGCGCGGAGACAGGCT
>CAZUSM010000040.1:0-12150 GCA_964623675.1 uncultured Oscillospiraceae bacterium | reverse complement strand
CTACGAATAACACCCCCGCGCCGCCTTTCGGCGGCGCGGCGCGTTTGAGCGCGTTTGCACTTCATCGCCCGCCATTGTTATCGTCCATTGACGCAAAACCGGGATTGCCGCACAGTCGCAACAATCCCGGTTTTATTGTTATAGCATTACACCCTTTTCCCCCGCCGTTCGTCGTAGAGGCGTATTTGCCTCGCGCCGGCGTCCATGGCGCGGCGGAGGGGGCGGTAGAGCACCAGCGTGAGGACGAAGTTGCCCACGCAGTGGCGAATGTCAAAGGGTATGCCCGTGATGAAATAGGAAAACGCCATGCTCCACCCGCCGATGAAAAGATACGGAATGGAGCAGCCCGCGCCGAAGAACAGCCCGTGCAGCGCCGCGACTATCGCCCAAACGACGGCGGAATCGTTCTTGCGCATCAGCACCGCCACCGCCGCGAGAATTGGCCACAGGTACATGTACGACAGCACCCACAGCCCGAAGCCCCACATCAGCCCCTCCAGCACCACGAACACGAACACCGAGTACATGCATTTCCACCCGAAGAAAATCGCGGTGAGGATAATCAGCACGTCGGTCATGTGCACGTTGCGTATCCCGGCCATGGCCACCTGCATCACGAACATCAGCGCGCCCATCAGCGCGAGCAGACACAGCTCGCGCGCAGAGAGCTTACCAGCCGACGGTGAGGGTGATTTCATAGTGCTCGCCGTCTTGAATCATGGTGTCATCCACGCCGGTGTTGAGCATTTCGCCGCCCTTGGTGAAGCACCACCACTCCTGTGCCGCCGAGTCTGCGGTTTCGCCGTCAACGGTGGTGACGAAAAGGCCGTAATCGCTGTCATCGCCCGCGATCAGCCCCTCTTCCTGTTCAAGCGCGCCGCGCAGGTTTTCGCTTCCTGTGACGATGGCGATGTCCTTGGTCGTGCCGTCGCCGTGGATAATCTCAACGGCGATGTGCTTGTCGCCGGTCACGCCGTCGGGCATGTACGCATTGTAAAGCGCGAGCGCGCCCACGATGAGCGCGGCTAGCACCACCAGCGCAATTATGATTTTGCTTGTCTTTTTCATGTTTTTCATTTGTCCTTTTCCGTGTAATTATTATAAAAGAATTATAATTCGTCGATTGTCCGCCAATGCGTTTTCTTGCAGCAGCTCAGATACATCGCGTAAATGCACAGGCAGAGCGCCGTGAGCGACACCGCCATGCAGAGATAGCACCCGATGTACCAGTCGCCGTGGCGCTGGACATAATATTCGCTCATTCCCGCCCCGGCGACGGACAGGAAAAAGCCGACCCACAGCCCCCAATGCAGCCCCCGCCGCCCGTTCACGCGGATGGACACGCGGCTGTAATGAATGATGAGCAGCAGCAGGCAGATTGCCGAGACTATCTGCACGATGCTGACAAAGCCGTTGAAGTGCATGAAGCTGGAGTCATAGCGCGTGCTGTCGAGGATGAACTCAATGGCCGCGAACAGCAGCAAAAACATTCTCGCCGTGTGCCCGTCGCTCGATTCGCCCCCGCGCATGGGGAGACTGCGGCGGTTGAAATAAAACCGCATCAGCACGAAAACGAGGACAAGCATCGCGATAAACTCGACGAAAAACGTGGCAAAGCGGTAATCCGCCGCGCCGTTGATGTATATGGGCGAGGCCAGCGGCAGATGCTGCAGCGCCTCGGTTTTCACGGCGATTTTCGCGCGGCAGGAGTTGTTGAACACGGCGGACAGGCGAATGAACGCCACGGCCAGCGCCGCGCCCGGCGCCACCGCGTCGAGCATGCGGGGCACGTTGTTCGTGAAGCCCAGCTTGCCCACAATGAGCGCGGCCAAAAACGTCCCCAGCAGTGCGCCGGGCAGGCAGTAGCCCCCGGCGGAATAATCCGTCAGCGCGGCGAAAAGCCCCGCGTACTGCTCGGCGTGGCAGTACCAGTGGATAAGGCGGCACAGCGGCACGGACAGCGCAATCGCAATCGGGAACAGCACCCACAGCGCCCGCCCCGTCCCGACGTAGGACGTATACAGCGAATAGCTCAGCGCGAATGCCGCCGCGATGCCCAGCGCGATGACGAGCGCGCTCCAATAAAGCGTGACGCCGCCGGTATAAATCGCAATTCCATTCATCCCGCCGCCTCCTTTTCGGGTATTGCCGAGGCAAAGTAGATAATATCGCTCACGGTGCGCTCGGCGTCAAAGTCGACGTGGTTGACGGGCGTCTGGCGGAAAACAATTTCCGAGGTCTGCCCGCCGTCGAGGTTGAAGGCCTTGACGCAGCCCTTTGCCGCCATGAAGCGCGCAAATTCGTTGACGTTTGCCCTCGGACGCATGTCCGCGTGGTTGACGGTCATCAAAAGATAATGCAGCTCGTCCGTCATGCCGATTCCCGCGCGGGAGTATTCCATGTCAATCTCGCCTATGGGATAGCTGGGGCAATACTGCGCCTCGCCGTTTTCCACCAGCACCGGGCCGAACGAGAGGGAGAACAGCACGTCATTTTCCGCGATGTATTGGTTCACGGCGTCGTCCCCCACCAGCTCACCCGCGCGCACGAACAGCATGTCGCCCGTCGAGGTGACAAAACAGGTGTCCAGCTTGCCGGGGTTGTTGCGGTAAAGCTGGCGCTGATACACGGTGAGGCCGGTTTGGCGATAGGCATAATAGTCCGCGTTCATCGCCACGACGGCGTTGGCCGCGGCGGAAAGCTCACTGGCGTATAGCTGCACGGATGAGCCGTAGGTGTCCTCGGTCAGCTTGCGCCTGAACTGCGAGCCGTCGGCGATTTTCACCTCGGATATCGTGGCGCAGCGCTCCTCGATAATCTCTTTCCAGACTATCACGAGTATAGTCGCGTCGCGGTAATAATAAAACTCCGTGCCGGGGTAGAAGGGCAAATCCGGCTGCCACACGGTTTCCTGCCCGTCGAGCAGCTCCTCGGCGGCGGCGATGACGCCCTCGATGACCGCGATGTCCGTCGTCACGCCGAAGGCGGCCTCATTGGGCTTGGGCGCGACGGTGTCCGTCTCGGCGATTTTGTAAATCTTTTTTATGTAGGTCAAATCGCCCAGCGCGTCGCTGGCGGCGTTGTTGATGTAAACGTCCAGCTTGCTGGTGAGATTCATGTTGTTTTGCTGCTTGGCGGCGGTCGTCGTGCCGGAATCGGGGTGCACGTTCACGCCCACCCAGCAAAACGCCAACAACGTCAGCACGCCGAAAAGCACCGCCGCGGCGGTTTTCAACGGGGTTTGGGCGCGCTCGCGCTCGTCGTGCACGCGCTTTTGCTCGCGCCGCGCGTCGCGGTCAAGCTGGCGCAGGGCGGATTTTTGCTCGTCGAGGCGCATGCGGCTCTCCTCGGCCTTTTTCTGTATGGCCTCGGCGCGCTTTTTCTCGCTGTCGGTGAAATAGCGGTCGGGGTCAAATCCCTGCGAGGACTTGCCGCGCTTTTGGCTTACGGTGGGCTTTGCCCACGCCTCCGGCGGCTTATAGCTTTTCCCGCTCGGCCGAAACTCCGGCGTGAAGCCCTCCTTGGGGGCGCTTGCGGCCTTGTCGGTCGTCGGCGCGGGCGCGGGCTTGGACGCGTTGGGCTTTGCCACATTGGGCTTTTTCGCCTCGGCGCGCTTTTGCCGAGCGTTCAAAAGGTCCTCAAGCTGGGACACGTCCACATAGTATTCCGCGCCCCCATCCTCGGCCGCGGGCGCGCTCTCCGGCGCGGCTTTGAAGGCAGACTCGGCCTCCGGCGCGCTTTTTTCGGGCGCGGCGGGCGTCTCCGGCGGAGTTGGCGCAGAGCCGGAGATGGAGCTTGAATATGACGAAAACTCGGCGAGTATCGCTTCGAGATCGGAATCAAAGTTGTTGTTTGTGCTCATATACTCTCTCCAAAGGGGGTCAGTAGGCCACGCCGCCCATCAGGGCGTTGAGCATGTCCTGATTTGTCACGATGAGCCATTCGCCGTCGTGATATGTAAGCTCGATGTCGATGAGCGTCGAGGTGTAATAGCTGCTGGCGTGGGACAGCACCGAGGCGAGCGCGGCGGAATACGCCTCCTCCGTCACGGCGGGGAGATATTTGTCGTTTGCGTCGTAAACCTCGCTTGCCGGGCGGCTTTCCACCAGCCTTTCGAGGTTGCGCTGAACGCCGTCCTCCACGCTGGCCTCCAGCGATTCAAGGTCGAGATATTTGAATCTCACGCTCTGATGCGCCGTCAGCTTGTCCGTTTTCGCCTCGCCCGCCAGTGCGTATTCATAGCTTTCTTTCAGCGCGTCATAAACCAGCGCGGCGTTTTCGCTCTCCGGCGGGGTTTCCAGCCCCAGCCCGGTGTAATCGTTCAAACAGGCGTAAGCCGTTTGGTAATCGCGCGCGATGAGTGCGTCATAAAAGCGCGTCACGGTGTCGGTGGGGTTGCCGTCCACGGCGGAATAGAGCGCCCCCACGGACGAGCCGAGAATGCACACCAGCATCGCCAGCGCCGACAAAACCGACGCCAGCACCGCCCACGGCACGTTCAGCTTGCCGCTGCGCCCCATGCGCACGGCAAACGCCATCCCCGCGAACATCAGCACCACGATGACAAGCGCCGCGACGACCGAGGCGGTGTTCGGCTTGACCTCGACGGCCTCCTCATACAGCGTTTGCGCCGTGGCGTGAGCACCGGGCGTGCATGCGAGCGTTACCCCCAGCGCGCCGAGTGCGGATATGAGCTTTCTCAAATGCTTCATGCGTTTTCTCCGAAAAAGGTGATACTATATAATACAATTTCCCGGAGATAAATTCAAGTCCAAGCTGGGCATATTTCAGATTATTTTCTCCACGTCGAACATCGACGAGAAAAGCTCCCAAGCCGGGCGGTAGGGGCGCTCATAAGGGCGCAGATATATCCCCGCAAGGCCGTATTCCTCCGCCAGCGCCAGCCGCGCCCGCCACGAGCGCGCGTCCTCAAACCACAGCTCGCGGCGCACCCCGGCGGCGTCGGTATAATTGAAATACGGCGCGGCGGCGACGCTGTCATAGTGTATCTCGCACCCCATGCTCGCCGCGAGGTTCACCGCCGTCGCGGCGGATATCGGCGCGGCGGCCTCGCCCTGCCGCCACGGCACGGCCCAGTTATACCCGCCGCAGGACAGCCCCATCAGCAGCTTGCCGCGCCCAATGGCCGCCACGGCCACGTCCAGCGCCGCGCGGACTTTGTCCGCCGGGGACACGGCCTGCGGCGCGCCGAGGCTGTACCCCCAGTCGTACATCATCACCGCCACGCGATCCATCACATCGCCGTGCGCGGCGTAATCCTGCCCCGCCGTCAAAAGCGCGTTGCGTCTGCCGCGCTCCGCCGGGGCGAGGGTGCTCATCAAAAAATACCCCGCCGGGTGCAAAAGCTCTCCCGCGCGGCGGACAAACGCGCTGTACGCGCCCCGGTCAAACGGATGGACATATTGAAAATCAAAATTCACCCCACGGTACTTTTTCTCGCGCAGAGTGGATAAAATATTCTCAAACACCCGCGACCGAACCCCCTCATCCGTGAAAACGGCGTGGGCGATGTCGCCGGAATACCCGCCGTGCGCGCCGAGGTTCGACACGGTCAGCAGTGCGGCGGCGTTCGCGCGCTCTGCCGCGCGCGCCATCGCCGCATCCTCATCCGCCGCGTCGAGCTCGCCCGACGGCGTGATGCGCGCGCCGGGCGGGGTGTAAAACGTCAGATACGGCGCGATTTCCGCCCCGCCGGGGGCGTTCGGCGCGAGGGCGCCGCCGCACACCTCGATTGTCCGCCTCGGCGCGTCGTCGTTCCCCGCGATGACCAGCGCCGCGCCCACGGCGAGGCGCGCGGGGTCGGCAAGCTCGTTTGTCTCGGCCAAGTGCGCCGCCGAGATGCCGTAGCGCGCGCCGATCGCGCGCAGGGTTTCGCCCCGGCGCACAATGTGAAGCTCCATTTTCAGCACCATCCTTTCTTATATAATATATGCCGCGCATTGCGCGCAGAGCATGCCTGTGGTATAATACGGGCAAGAAATGTTTTAGGAGGCAGCGAAATGTGCGAAAACAGCATACCCCTGAGAGAAGACGTCCCCGTGGAGGACACCTGGCGTTTGGAGGACATTTTCCCCTCGGACGCGGCGTGGCAGGAGGAATTTGAAGCCCTGAAAGCCCTGCCGGAGCGCGCCGCGGAATACTGCGGCCGCCTTTGCGAAAGCGGCGAGACGCTGCTTGCTTTCCTCCGCTTGGAGGATGAGGCGGGTGTCCGCCTCGGCAAGCTCATGGGCTATGCCAACTGCAAAAGCGACCAGGACACGGCCAACGCCGTTTATCAGGACATGCGCGGCAAGGCCGTTTCCGTGTACGTGACCTATGCCGGCGCCACCGCCTTTGCCACGCCTGAGCTCATCGCGCTCGACGAGGCGAAGCTCGATGCATTTTATGCCGCCGTGCCCGAATTGGAGGAATACCGCCGCAGTATATACTCCGTGCGCCGCATGGCCGCGCACATTCTCACCCCGGCCGAGGAGCGCCTTCTCGCCGCCGCCGGAGAGCTTGCCCAAGGGCCGGACAATATCCGCAGCGTGTTCATGAATGCCGACATCACCTTCCCCACGGTTGAGGACAGAGAGGGCGTCGAGCACGTGCTGACGGGCGAGACCCTTGTCCCGCTCATGGAAAGCGCGGACAGAATTCTGCGCGAAAACGCCTTCCGCGCCTACTATGCGCGCCTCGGCGAGTTCAAAAACACCGTGGCCGCCTCGCTCGACGCGCAGTTCAAGCAGCTTCGCTTCTTCTCCGAGGCGCGCAATTACCCCACCACGCTCTCCGCCGCGCTCGACGGCAACGAAGTGCCGGAGCGCGTGTATGAAAACCTCATCGCCGCCGTGCATGAGAACATGGACAAAATGTACCGCTACGTCGCCCTGCGCAAAAAGCTTTTGGGCGTAAATGAGCTGCACATGTTTGACGTTTACACCCCCATCGTGCCCGACGCGGCGGGAAAAATCAGCTTTCAGACGGCCAAGGACACCGTGCTCGAAGCCCTCGCCGTCCTCGGCGAGGATTACACCGCCCTTTTGCGCCGCGGCTTTGACGAGCGTTGGATAGACGTATACGAAAATCGCGGCAAGCGCGGCGGGGCGTACTCCACCGACGCCGCCCGCCCGCACCCTTATGTCCTGCTCAACCACAAGGACACGCTCGAGAGCATGTTCACCCTCGCGCATGAAATGGGTCACGCGCTCCACAGCTGGTACAGCACCGAAAACCAGCCCGTCAGCACCTCGGATTACGTCATCTTCGTGGCCGAGGTGGCATCGACCTGCAACGAGGTGCTGCTCATGCGCCATCTTCTCTCCAAAACAAGCGACAAGCGCGAGCGGGCGTATCTCATCAATCACTTCCTCGACCAGTTCAAGGGCACGGTTTACCGCCAGACCATGTTCGCCGAGTTTGAGTTGGAAATGGGGCGCATGAGCGAGGCGGGGGAGACCCTGACCGCCGACGCACTCAGCGAAAAATACCTCGCCCTCAACAAGCTCTATTTCGGCCCGGACATGGTGTCCGACGGCGAAATTGCCCTCGAATGGGCGCGCATCCCGCACTTTTTCTATGATTATTACGTTTTCCAGTACGCCACGGGCTTTGCCGCCGCCGTCGCCATCGCCAACCGCATCCTCGCTGAGGGCGAACCCGCCGTGGCCGATTACAAGCGCTTCCTCTCCTCCGGCTGCTCCACCGACCCCATTTCCCTCTTGAAAATTGCCGGAGTCGACATGAGCACCCCCGCCCCCATAAGCTCCGCCCTCGACCTTTTCGCCGAGCTTATCGACGAGCTGGACGCCCTTGCGGATACTATATAAATAGAAGCACAAACGGAGGATAAGCCATGAGTGACAGCACCCGACCCATATACGGCAAGCAGGAGGTCTATGACCTGCTCGCCGCGCGCGGAGTGTGGCACGAGGTCATTGAGCACCGCGCCATGTTCAGCCTTGAAGACGCCGAGGAAATTGCCCTGCCCTATCCCACCTCCGGCACGCGCAATCTCTTTCTCTGCGACAAAAAGCACCGCGAGAGGTTTTACCTCATCTCCGCCCGCGAGGACACCAAGGTCGACATCAACGCCTTCCGCCGCGACAACGGCCTTGAAAAGCTCACCTTCGCCACCGAGGACGAGCTGCGCGAGCACCTCGGCCTTGACGCCGGGGTCACGCCCCTCGGCCTGCTCAATGACAACGAGCACCGCGTTGAGTTTTACCTCGATTCGTTCTTCCTCGCCGACCCCGGCATATTCTCGCTCCACCCCAACGCCAACACCGCCACCATGTTCATGAAAACCCAAGACCTCATCGACATCTTGGCCGAGTTCGGATGCACAGTGCACACAGTGGAGCTATAACAAGCTATAAAAAACAATCTCCGTATGGCCTCGGCCATACGGAGATTGTTATAAATCGCAGTTATTTGATTTTCAAATACATATAGTCAAACGGGATTTCATCCTGCCCCATTTTGAAAAAGCTCTCGTGCGTCCCGAATTTTTGAAAGCCGAACTTTTCATAAAGGTGGATTGCCGCGGCGTTGTCACTGCGCACTTGCAGTTCAATCACGTCAAAGGCGTTTTCCTCGGCAAATTCAATCACCTTGCCGAGCAGGCCGCTGCCGATTCCGCGACCCCAGTATTCCTTCACCACGGCGATTCCGAGGTCTCCGCGATGTTGCATGCGGCGCGGCAAGCGGCTTAAGGATACGTCGCCGACGATTTTGCCCTTGTCCTTTGCCACGAACATCACTTCGTCGCGCGAGCTTGCCGCGCGCTCAATCTGCGCCGCCTCGTCCTCCGCCGTGCATGAAACGCCCTCCGCGCCGAACGTGAGATTGTCCGTCTCGCCGCCGATTTGCTTGAGGTATTCCAGCATCGCCTCGGCGTCCTCGCGCGTCGGTTTTTCAATCACGATATCCATGACAAGCCTCCGTGAAGTCCGCCTTGCTTATTCGGCCTTGTCGTTGAAAAAGGTGTCGGCGTACTGCGCGACGAGGGGCACAATGTCCTTTATCACGATGTTCGTCGTGTTTATGCACAGGTCGTACCCCTCTCTGTCGCCCCAGCGGGCGGAGGAGATGAGGTCGTGGTTGTCGGCTCTGTTTTTGTCGATTTGGCGGATTTTGCGCTCAAGCTCGCGGTCGGTCAGGTGCTCGTCGGCGCTTGCGCGGGCGCGGCAGCGGGCCAGCTTGGCCTCCATCTCCGCATACACGAAAATGCGAAACGGCTTGTACGCCTCCAAAATCGCGTCTGCCCCGCGCCCGACTATCACGCAGTCGCCCTTGTCGGCGAGGCCGCGAATAATCTTGTGCTGCAAGCCCAAAAGCTGGGGCGCGCTGCTGTTGACAAAGTAGTTGAGCGAAAGCGTATGGGAAAAGGTGAGGGGGGTGCTGTAATGGAGGCTGTTGTCGAGTATGTGCTCGACGTAGCCCGCGTCCATCTCGGCCTCCTCGGCGATTGCGGAGATTATCTCGCGGTCGTAGTATTCGATGCCGAGCGCGTCGGCAAGCCGCTTGCCGACCTCGCGCCCGCCGCTGCCGAATTCACGGCTGACTGTTACAATGCGCATGGTGTATTCTCCATTTCACGTTAAAATATAAACATATTAAAGCTTTAATCGGCATGCCGCAGTGATGCGGCATGCCGTGGTTTTTGCGTTGCGTTACGCCTCCAGCGCGATCAGCTTGCCCTGCACGACATAGCGCGCGTTGTCGTATTCATAGGTGCAGGTGGACAGGGTGATGACGCGGTCGTTTGCCGTCACCTCAACGTCGGAGCTGAAGTCAGACTGACCCTGCATCTTGGCCACCCATGCCGCGTAATCCTCTGCGGAGTAGAAGTCGCGGGTGTAGGTGTCGGAGTCGTAATTGCAGATATAAGCGGAGAATATCTCAATTTTATAGTCGCCCTTGGGCGTGTTGAGGTACATCACGGGGTGCGCCTCGTAATAGCTTTGGTCTTTGTAGTTGAGGAGACTATTGAACATCGAGCCGTCCTTCATGTTGTGCCCGTAGATGACGGTGTTCGTGCCGGAAAACTCCGGGCCGCACTCGCAGTCGACGAACAGCGTGCCGCTGGAGTTATACGTGCCGTCGAGCAGGTGGTGGAGATACTCGTTGTTGTCGCTGCCCTGCGCCACGGGGTAATTTATCACGGTGTCCTTGCTGTAAAGCCAGCCGCAAACGTCCTCGTTCTGCGCCAAAAGCTTTTCAAAATCGACCGTGATGGGGGAGACGTCCTTGTTCTCGCTCTCCTCGCTCTCGGTCACGGGGGCGTCGGTCGCGGCGGGGGCTTCCGTGGTCACGACCTCCTCGCTCATCTTGCTGTAAGAGCGCTGCGCGGTCTTATATTCGTTCAGCGTGGAAAAAAGCTTATATCCGCTGAAGCAGAACACGCCCAAGCATACGACGCACAGCACTATCAGCAGAATTCTAACGGTTTTATTCATGGCATACAGCCTCCTGATTATCCTTTTACGAAGTTTCTTTGCCAGCAGAATACATTATACAGCATTCTCCCGAAAAAATAAAGAGGGAATTATGTAAATCTGTTTGCAATTTTTACACACCTCGGTGTCTGCCCATATAGACGCCGCCGCGCGGCATAAGTTCCCGCCCATTTTCTCATCTCAGCCCGCATTTATGTTGACTTTTTCCGCCCTGTGTATTAGTATTTCACAAGAAAATCGTGAAACGGAGCAATGATATGACCGGGAAAAAGCAAAACACCGCCGCGCTCGGCAGCGCGCTTATCATCCTCGCGGGCGTCTTTTGGGGCAGCATGGGGCTTTTCGTGCGCGCCCTAACGGATTACGGCTTTGATTCCATTCAGATTGTCGCCCTGCGCTTGAGCGTGGCGGCGGTCGTTTTCGTCGCGCTCAGCCTCGCGCTCGGCCGCGGCAAGTGGCGCATTGCGGCGCGGGATATCCCGCTTTTCCTCGCTCTCGGCCTTGGCAGCATCCTCTTTTTCACCGTCTGCTATTTCACCGCCATCGGCGTGATGACGCTCTCCGCCGCCGCGATTTTGCTGTATACCTCGCCGATTTGGGTCATGCTGATGTCCTGCGTTTTCTTCAAAGAGCGCCTCACCGGCAAAAAGCTCACAGCGCTTTTGTGCGCCTTCGGCGGGTGCATGCTCGTCTCCGGCATCAGCGGCGGCACGCTCAGCCTCGCCGGGCTTGCCGTCGGCCTCTGCTCCGGCATCGGCTACGGGCTTTACAGCATTCTCGGTGCTGTCGCTCTGAAAAAGTACCCGCCTCTCACCGTCACCGCCGGCACGTTCGCCGTCGCCGCCCTCGGCGCATGGTGCATCTGCGCGCCCACAGAGCTTGTCGGCAAGCTCGTCGCCGCGCCCGATGTCGGCGCGCTTGTGCTCCTCATCGTCGCGGCGGGGCTGATCACGGCGGTCGTCCCCTTCGCGGCCTACACCGTCGGCCTCAAATATACCGAGCCCGGCCGCGCCGCAATCTTGGCCACGGTCGAGCCCATGGTCGCCACCCTCCTCGGCGCCGCCGTCTACGGCGAAAAAATAACCCCCACCTCCGCCCTAGGCGTCGCCCTCATCCTCGCCGCAATAGTGCTGCTGAATGTAAGCGGGAGAGGGAAAGAATAAGCGAAAGCCAATCCGCGCCACTTGGGGCGCGGGGTGACTCCATCAGTCAGCCTTGCGGCTGACAGCTTCCTCTGAGAGGAAGCCAAGGGCGTCGATTCTTTTCTTGATGTTTTGTTTGAGAATGGCATTTTACTTGCTCGGTCTGCAAACCCCTACCGCTCCTGCGGCGCGGGCGATCCCTTCAGTCTCGGCTTACGCCGAGACAGCTCCCCTTGGTGCGCAAGGGGAGCCAAGACGCAAAACGAAATCCTCACTTCTGACGAACAAATACTTTTATTTCAACCTATAATCGCACCAAAACAGAACTTTTAACTCAAATTCAGCAGAAGCGGGCGGCAACCTGCCGCCCGCTTCTGCGCACCCTATTTAATATCCAATTCTAATTAGAACACCAAGCGAAAAGCCACCTCCAAAGGCTTCCCCTCTGGGGAAGCTGTCAGCGGCAAAGCCGCTGACTGATGAGGCCGCGCCGACGGCGCGGTAGAGCTTTATCGCGGCACTCCGTTCGCCACAGTTTTAATTAGAAC